>CAXBGQ010000010.1:0-23156 GCA_963975135.1 uncultured Nioella sp.
CATAGACGATATAGCTGTGGCCGGAGACCCAGCCGACATCGGCGGTGCACCAAAAGACATCGCCCTCGTGATAGTCGAACACATATTCATGCGTCATCGAGGCATAGACCAGATAGCCGCCGGTGGTGTGGACCACGCCCTTGGGCTGCCCGGTCGAGCCTGAGGTGTAGAGGACAAAGAGCGGATCCTCGGCCCCCATCTCGGTCGGCGGGCAATCGGTGCTGACGGTTGCGGCGATATCATCATACCAGATGTCGCGGCCACCAACCCAGGCGATCTGATCGCCGGTGCGCTTGACCACGAGACAGCGGGTATCCAGCACATTGTGCAAGAGCGCCTTGTTGACGTTGTCCTTGAGTTCGGTGATCCGTCCGCCACGCGGCGCGCCGTCCGAGGTGATCACCAGCTTGGCTCCCGAGCCATTGATCCGGGCGGCCAGCGCATCGGGCGAGAACCCGGCAAAGACGATGGAATGGATGGCCCCGATCCGGGCGCAGGCCAGCATCGCATAGGCGGCCTCGGGGATCATCGGCAGATACAGAACGACGCGGTCGCCCTTTTGAACGCCAAGCTCCTTCAGGACATTGGCAAAGCGGCCGACCTCTTCGGACAGCTTGTTATAGGTGATGTGCTGCGCCTCTTCGTCCACGGAATCGGGTTCGAAGATGATCGCGGTCTGATCGCCGCGCGTGGCCAGATGCCGGTCGATGCAGTTGGCGGCAACATTCAGCGTGCCGTCCTCATACCATTTCACATGCACATCATCATGCGCGAAGGAGGCGTCCTTTACCTTGGTATAGGGCTTGATCCAGTCGATGCGGCGTCCCTGCTCGCCCCAGAATGCCTCGGGGTCGGCGATCGAGGCGGCATACATCTCATCATATTTGGCGGTGTCGATATGGGCCCCGGTCAGGATGGCGGGCGTCATGTCAGTATCGGTGGGCAATGGTCTCTCCCTCAAAGAGTGCCGGTTCTGATCCCAGGCAAAAGACACGCCGAACCGGTGGCGGAAAACGAAGTTTCCTACGTGCCCTGCAGAAGCGAACGGCCCTGCCGCAGATTATTGCGGTGCCGAAACGATGCCCGCGATGGGCTGTTGATCTGGTTAGCCTCCCCAACCAAGACACGTGTCCGCAAGTGGCGCGCCGCTATCCTCCTCAGGCGCGTCAGGACCCGTGTCGAAGAACAGATATTGCTGTGCTCCTGCGCAGAAGATTACAAAGTTTCGCCACAATCGGAACGGGTGGCGGTCGCGGCGGGTTGAATTCTGTCACAGATTTTCGGGGAAAATGAAAAAACTGTAAATTAAATTACAAAGTGTTAAATAAATCTTTTATTTACAGTCTTTTGAGCGTGGAAAGATTTCATGAACATCGGCCGATGTCAGTGGTTTTCTTTTCCGACGGGCGCTCAATTGGTTTTGACGTTCCTTGAAGTTGCGCCACGTGCCCCTATCCGCCGAAGATTCGCGGGGCCGGGTCGCAAACTCTGCTATTCAGCGGTCAGTCCACGAAACGCGCCTTCCAGCCAGGGCATCTGGTGCAGACCGGGCCGGATAAAATGGGTGTTGATCAGGTCGCGCGCGATGGCTGCGATCTGGTTTGGCACGTCGCCGGCCCAATCAGCCCCGGCATAAAGGGCGATTTGGCGGGAAAACCCCGGAAACGGCAACGGGTGCGCGTCGATGTCATCGCGGAACCGGCCGGCGCGCAGCAGGCTGAGTGGCGTTGTGATGGTCCAGCCGACGCCGCCCGCAACCAGCGCGCTGATGGATTGGTTGCTGTCCAGCTCAAACCAGTTGGGCAGGGTGGCCCCCTGACGCGTCAGAGCCTCTTCGATCTGCTGACCCATGACCTGCGCCTGATCACGGCGCAAGAACCGCAAATGATCAAGCGCCGCCACCCCGCCCGAGATATCGGTGCCATGCGGCACGGCCAGGATATAGGGATCCTCGACCAACGGATGCACCGCGACCCCGGGCGGCGCGGCGCGGCCCGCGGCACAGATCGCGATATCGAGGGACTGATCGGCGATCTGCCCCAACAGGATATGGCTGGGGCCGGTATGCAGGCGAAATTCGCAATGCTGCATAGTTTCGGCCAGCCGCGCGGTCAGAGCCGGTGTCACCACGTTTTCGAAATCTTCGATCACGCCCATGCGCATCGCCGAAACCTGGCTGAGGTCAAGCGCGGTCAGGTCGCGCTGCCCGTCGCGCAATGCGCCAAGGGCGGCCTCGACATGGCGCAGAAACTGCCGGCCTGCCTGCGTCAGCACCATCGGGCGGCGGCCCTGATCAATCAGCGGCACGCCGACAGCGGCGGTCAGGTTCTTGAGCTGTTGCGACACGGCAGGCGCGCTCATGCCCAGGCGTTTGGCAACGTCGCCCACCGATCCGGTTTCGGCCATGGCCTCGAACACTTCCAGACCCCGGATCGAGACACCTTTCAAAACTCCGGGCATGGTATTTTCGCTTTCTGCCGGGCAGGGCTCAGGCGGTTATGATCTGTTGCAGCAGGTCGGCGGGCACTTCGATGCCCTGCGCCTCGATGCGCCTGCGGGTGTCGTGCAATGCGTCTGCCGCCGGATCGGGCCGGGTCTGGCCCGCCACGGAATGCAGCGTTTCCGGCGCGATGGCCAACAGACAATGCCCGGACTGGAACCGCCCGCCAAGTGGTCCCTCGAAATCGGGGCCGGATTCGGAATGCGGCATCTCGATGCCCGCTGCCAGAACCCGCACAAGCGCCGCGAAACCGGACCCTTCCGCCGCGCGATCCTGCAAGATCGTGGGCGGCCCGTCACCATTGGGCAGGGCCAGTGCCATCTGGCGCGGCGCGGCGATATCGCCACCACCTGCCTGCGGCACCCGCATCGTCGCCATACAGAGCCCCACCAGCCCCGCCATGGCGCAGTTTTCCGCCGGATGGGTGGGCAGCGTCATGGGATAGGCATCGCGGATAGTCAGGATCGCGATGCCGTTGCCGCGCGCGGCCTGCAACAGTTGGGCATGACCGGCCTCGATCGCCGGGCAGGCAAAGCCGCCATCGGCGTCGACCGACAACGCCGCAGGTCCGGTCCGGGTTAGCTGTGGCACGGCCTTGCCGTTGACCCGGCCACTGCGCAGATGTTCCACCACGTCGGGCAGGACGGCCAGCCCGGCACCACGCAGCCCGTCACGTTCGGCCAGACGGATCGAACGCGCCACGATAGCGGCATTTGCATCCGAGGTTCCGGCCCGGATCAGGACATCGCGCGCAAAGGTTTCAATATCGGTAAGGCTGAGGCGTTCATTCATGTTGAATATGTGTAACTGCGGCTTGTGGCCTGTCAATGCGGGTCGGCGCGCGGGCCCGGGCGCAGAGGCCCCTCAGGCATAGAGAAACTCGACCGTGCCATCGGGCAGGATGGCGGCGGTGGTCAGCACGCCGGTTGTCCAGGCACCGGTATCGATCCCGATGCGGCCGTCATCGGTGACCGGGTAATCGGCCGGCGTGTGGCCATGCACGACCCACAACCCGTCATTTCTCGGGCGGCTTTCAAATTCGGGGTGCCCCCAGAGCAGGACGCGCGCCGACTGATCCTGCATCGCATGCTGCGGGTCGGCGGCGGCATGTACAACCCAGAGATTGCCCGACGACCAGCTCAACGGCAGCGCCTCCAGCCAGTCCAGCAGCCCCGGCTTCATCTGGCGGCGCAACGCCTCGGCCCCGGCGCGAAACAGATCCGGTGCCGCGCCCGGCTGCAACTGGCTGGTATGCAGGCCGAAACTATCCAGCGTGTCCCGCGCCCCGCTGCGCAGCCAACGCGGCCCGCGCGTGGCCGGATCGGCCAGAAAATCCAGCAGCATCCGCTCGTGATTGCCCATCAGGCAGGTAACGTTGTCCGGCAATTCCCGCGCCAGTTCCCAGACCCGCGCCAGCACATCGGCCCCGTCAGGCCCGCGATCGATCATATCGCCGACGAAAACCACCTGCGGGTTGGCCGCGCTGACCCGCCCGACATGGGCGTCGATCCGGTCCAGCGCGCGTTCCAGAAGATCGGCGCGCCCGTGGATGTCGCCCACAACGTAAACCGGATCGACCGGGCGCGGCAGGTTCTCGGGCGTTACCCGCAGAGGCGTCGCGGCACGGGGCCGGGCCAGAATGGAACGCAGGTTGCGGATCATCTCAGTCACTTGCGCTGGCGGGCAGCGAAAAACAAGAGGGCAGGGCGCAACAGCGGCGGTGCGTCGCCGATTCAGTCCCGTGCCCGCAGGATCCGGGCGGGCCGCGCCGCCAGTGGCCGCCAGGCAAAGCCGAGCCCGGCCAAGAGCGCCGCCGCCGCCCCGCCGATGACGATGACAAGCGCCGAGCCCGCGTTGAATGCATAGCCCGTTTCCATCGCAAACCGCATCACCGCCCACCCCGCCAACGCGCCGGCACCTACCGCCACCAGCCCGGCGGCGGCCCCTTGCACGGCAGCGCGCAAGGCAAAGCTGAACAGGATGCGCGCCCGCGTGGCCCCAAGCGTTTTCAGCACGGCGGCCTCATAGGTTCGCGCCCGTTCGCCCGCTGCCGCCGCGCCGATCAAAACCATGAACCCGGTCGCCAACGTGGCCGCCGCCGCCCAGGATGTTGCCGCCGCGATCCCCGAAAGCGCGCGCGCCACCTGATCCACCACATCGCGCACCCGGATGGCGGTGATGTTGGGCGCGTCGCGGGCGACATCGCGCAGGATCGCGGCCTCGGAGCCCGCATCGGCATAGACAGTTGCGATATAGGTATGCGGGGCCCCGGCCAGCGCATTGGGCGACATCGTGATCACGAACCCGATGCCCGCGTTCGAGAAATCGACCTCGCGCAGGGCTGCGATCATGGCGGTGATATCGCGGCCCAGAATATTGACGGTCACGGTGTCGCCGATGCCGATGCCGATCTCGCGGGCTTCATCGGCGGCAAAGGCCATCAGCGGCGGGCCGTCATAATCGGGCGGCCACCATGTGCCCGCGATGATCTCATCGGCTGGCGGGCTGCTTTCACGGAAGGTGATGCCGCGGTCGCCATGCAGTATCCAGTGATCGCCCGCCACCTCACGTGCCGGGCGGTCGTTTATCCGGGTCACAAAGCCGCGCAGGATGGGCGCGGTTTCCACCCGCGTCACGCCCGGATCGCCGGTGACCCGTTCGCGGAAACCGGGCAGCTGATCGCGTTGGATGTCGATGAAGAAATACGCCGGCGCGACCTCGGGCAGGTCACGCTGAATGGCGGCGCGCAGATTGGTGTCGATCTGACCCACGGCGGCCAGAACCGTCAGGCCCAGTCCCAGTGACAGAACCACGCTGGTGCTGTCAGAGGCCGGGCCGCCGACCGCCCCCAACGCAAGCCGAAGGGCACTGCGCCCACGCGCCAGACCGCTTTTCGCCAGACGGCGCGCCGCAATTCGCAACAGCCCCGCGACCAGCATCAGCACAAGCAGTGCCGCGATAATGCCGCCCGCCGACCACAGCGCCAGATAAGGCAGCTCCGACAGCCAGGCCGCGGCGGCGATCAGCACCGTGACAAGACCTGCCGAGACCGCGATGAAAGGCCAGCGCGGCCAACCGCTCAGCCCCAGTTGCGCCTGCCGGAACAGGGTCGCGGCGCGGACCTGTTCGGTGCGCGCCAGTGGCCAGAGCGCGAAAATCAGCGCCGTCAGCGCGCCGTAAAGCGCGGCCTCCATCAAGGGCGCGGGGTGCAGGCCGAAATTGGCGGGAACCGGTAGGCGGGCCTCGATCAGCGGCGCAATGGCCAGCGGCAGCACCGCGCCCAGGATCAGGCCAAGGACCAGGCCAAGCAGCGTCAGCAACGCAATCTGCATGAGATAGATGGTAAAGATCAACCGCCCGCTGGCCCCCAGGGTTTTCAGCGTGGCGATGGTTTCGGTCTTGCCATCCAGATAGCTGCGCACGGCGGCAGAGATACCGATGCCGCCCACGGCCATTCCCGCCAGCCCGACCAGCACCAGAAACGCGCCGATCCGTTCAACAAAGGCGCGCAGCGCCGGGGCCGCATCGCGCGCGTCGCGCCAGCCATGGCCGTTGTCATCAAAGCGCGCCGTGGCCTCGGATTGCAGCGCCGCCAGATCCGCGCCGGGCGGCAGTTGCAGCCGGTATTGGCTGTCAAAGAGCGTGCCGGGGGTCAGCAGGCCGGAGGCCTCCAGCGCCGCGGCCGACACGATCGTGCGCGGGCCGGGGCCGAAATTGCCGCCCGCCATGTCGGGTTCGCGAGTCAACGCGGCACGCAGCTCGAAGGTTTGCGTGCCAAGCGTGAATGTGTCGCCGATTTCCAGCCCCATCTGACCGATCAGGACCGGATGCATCACCGCGCCGGGCAGATCGCGCCGTTCCAGCGCCTCGGCCATGGACATGGCGGGCGACAGGCCGACCTCGCCATAGAGCGGATAGAGCCCGTCAACGGCGCGCACCTGCGTCAGGCCGCGCGCGGCTTCGCC
Source organism: uncultured Nioella sp. (assembly GCA_963975135.1). Lineage (GTDB taxonomy): Bacteria > Pseudomonadota > Alphaproteobacteria > Rhodobacterales > Rhodobacteraceae > Alterinioella. The sequence goes on from CAXBGQ010000010.1 coordinate 6,466, forward strand.
ATTGCGCTCGGTAACGGCCATCGACCGGAAATCGAGCGTTTCGGACACGGCGACCGCGTTGGCGGCCATCCAGGCGCGTTCCGCCTCGGTGGCAGTGCGCAGCGAGAAGGTCATCTCGGCATCGCCGCCCAGAATCACCGCGCCTTCGCGGGCCAGGCCGCCTTCGATCGCCACCCGCACCGACCCGACCGCCGCAATCGCGGCAACGCCCAGCGTCAGACAGGCCAGAAAGATACGGAACCCATGTAAACCGCCGCGCAATTCGCGCCGTGCGATGCGGGCGGCAAGCCTCATTCGGCAGCCTCGCGCGCGTCGGTCCGGTCGATCCGCCCGTCGCGCAAGCGGATCACCCGGTCGCAGCGGCGGGTCAGATCCGGTGCATGAGTAACCAGGACTAGCGTCGCACCATGGCGGTCGCGCAGGCCAAAGAGAAGCTCCATGATGGCGGCACCGTTGGCCTCGTCCAGATTGCCCGTGGGTTCATCGGCCAGCAGGATTTTCGGGCGCGGCGCGGCGGCGCGGGCCAGCGCCACACGCTGTTGTTCGCCGCCCGACAACTGACCCGGGTAATGGTGCGCGCGGTCGGCCAGCCCCACGGCCTCCAGTTCAACCGCAGCACGGTCAAAGGCATCGCGGTGCCCGGCCAGTTCCAGCGGGGTTGCAACATTTTCCAGCGCGGTCATGGTCGGGATCAGGTGGAAGGATTGGAACACCACCCCCATATGATCCCTACGCAACCGGGCCAGCGCGTCTTCGTTCAGCGCATTCAGGTCATGGCCGAGGGCCGTCACTTTTCCACCGCTGGCGCGTTCCAGCCCGCCCATCAGCATCAGGAGCGAGGATTTGCCCGATCCCGACGGTCCAACCAGCCCAAGCGTTTCGCCCGGTTGCACCGGCACCGTGATATCGCGCAGGATGTCCACCGGTCCGGCATTGCTGTTGAGCCGCAGCGACACATTGGAAAGGTCCAGAATGGGCGTGGTCATGACAAGGCTCCGGCAGGGACTGTCCCTTCGATATGGGGCATTGGCGGGGTGGGGCAAGGCGCTTGCTGTCGCGGCTGCGGTTTCTTCCGGCACCGCCGCCGGGGCGCAGGAGGTTGTCATCGCCGCTTTGGGCGACAGCCTGACGCAAGGCTATGGCCTGCCGCAGGAGGATGGGCTAGTGCCACAGCTGGAACGCTGGTTGCAGGCGCGTGGCCATGATGTGCGGCTGATCAATGCGGGCGTGTCGGGCGATACCACGGCGGGCGGTCTGGCGCGGGTCGGCTGGACCATGGGCGAGGATGTCGATGCCATGATCGTGGCGCTGGGCGGCAACGATATGTTGCGCGGCATCGCGCCCGAGGTCAGCCGCGCCAATCTGGACGGTATTCTTCAGGCGGCAGATGCGGCGGATGTCGAAGTGCTGCTGGTCGGCCTGCGTGCCTTCAACAATTTCGGGCCGCAGTATCAGACCGCCTTTGACACGATTTTCCCGGATCTGGCCGGCGACTACGGCACGCTTTACATCGGCAATTTTCTTTCCGCGATCACCGGGCCTGATGCGACCGGACAGGACAGGCTCCTGCTGGATTACCTGCAATCCGACGGGTTGCATCCGAATGCGGCGGGCGTGGCGCGGATTGTCGAAGCGATTGGCCCCACGGTCGAGGCGCTTATTGCGCGCGTTCCGCAACCCTGATCGCCGTGCCGGCATCGGCACAACGCGCGGCCAGGCCGCGCGCGGGCGTGGCATCGGTCACCCACATGTCCAGATCGGCAAGCGAGGCTATTCGCACCGGTGCGGCGCGCGCCAGCTTGCCCTGATCGGCCACCAATATGCTCTGGCGCGCCTGTTGCAGGATGGCATGGGCCACCCGCACCTCCTGAATATCGAAATCCAGCAGATCGCCCTCGGTATCCAGTGCCGAGGCCCCGATAATGGCGACATCGACCTTGAATTGTAGGATCGTCTGCACCGCCAGATCGCCGACCAGCCCGCCATCGGAGCGCCTCAGCGCGCCCCCGGTCAGCACAACCTCGCAGGACGGGTTCGCGGCCAGGATCTGCGCCGCGTTGATGTTGTTGGTCACCACCATCAGCCCGGAATGCCCCTGTAGCGCGCGGGCCACGGCCTCGGTCGTGGTGCCGATATTGAGAAACAGCGACGCCCCGTGCGGGATCTCGGCGGCGCAGGCGTGCGCGATGGCCTCCTTGGCATCGGCATTCAGACGGCGGCGGTCCTCATAGCCGATATTGGTGATGCCGGACGGCAGCACGGCCCCGCCATGGATGCGTTCCAGCAGGCGGCCCTCGCACATCTCGGTCAGGTCGCGGCGGATGGTCTGGACGGTGACGCCGAACCGGGTGGCCAGATCCTCGACCATCACGCGGCCATCGGTGCGGGCGCGGTCCAGAATGTCGGATTGGCGGGGGGTCATGGGCATCTGCGTCTCTCCTCCGTTCGTTATAGCGAAACCACGACCGGGAAAAAGAGAAAAAAAGCGAACATGAAAATTGACAAAACGAACATTGGGTGCGACGAAACTGAAAGAGACAGAAGGAATATCGCGGTGAGTCGCATTTTCGATCTTTTCATCATTGGCGGCGGCATCAACGGCGCGGGTATTGCGCGCGATGCGGCGGGGCGCGGGCTGGATGTCGGGCTTGCCGAAATGGGCGATCTGGGCGGCGCGACATCTTCGGCCTCGACCAAGCTGTTTCATGGCGGGCTGCGTTATCTGGAGTATTTCGAGTTCGGGCTGGTCAGGAAGGCGCTGGTGGAGCGCGAGACCCTGCTGCGCGCGATGCCGCATATCAGCTGGCCGATGCGCTTCGTGCTGCCCTATCACCCCGATATGCGGTTCGAAACCGATACGCCCACGTCGAAACTGCTGTCGCTGTTCATGCCCTGGATGAAGGGCCGCCGCCCGGCCTGGCTGATCCGAATGGGGTTGTTTCTGTATGACCATCTGGGCGGGCGAAAGATATTGCCGGGCACCACGACGCTGGATCTGGCGGGCAGCCCCGAAGGCGCGCCGCTGAACCCGAAATTTGCCCGCGCCTATGAATATTCCGATTGTTGGGTGGAGGACGCCCGTCTGGTGGTGCTGAATGCCCGCGATGCCGAAGCGCGCGGAGCGCAGATCATGACGCGCAGCAAGGTCACCCGCGCTGAACGGGTTGACGGGTTGTGGCAGATAACGGTGGACCGGAACGGCACTACGGAGACCTTTCAGGCCCGCGCGCTGGTTAATGCGGGCGGGCCCTGGGTGGCCGATATCATTCGCGAAGTGACCCATGTTGCCAGCACCGAATCCGTGCGGCTGGTGCGCGGCAGTCATATCGTGGTGCCCCGGCTCTACGATCACGAGAAATGCTATTTCTTTCAGGGCGAGGATGGCCGGATCATATTCGCGATCCCCTATGAGACCGATTTCACCCTGATCGGCACCACCGATCTGGATCATGCGGGCGACCCATCGGATGCGCAGTGCAGCGATGAGGAAGCGGCCTATCTCTGCCGTTTCGCGAGTGCCTATTTCGCCAACCCGGTGACACCCGATCAGGTGGTCTGGACCTATTCCGGCGTGCGCCCGCTTTATGATGACGGGGCAAGTTCGGCCACGGCGGCAACGCGCGATTATGTGCTGTCGCTGGATGAAAACGGGCCGCTATTGCTGAACGTGTTTGGCGGCAAGATCACCACCTATCGCAAACTGGCCGAAAAGGCGCTGGCGAAGCTGCGCGCGGGCTTTCCCGAACTGCCCGGTGGCTGGACCGCCGGTGTGGCGATGCCGGGCGGCGATTTCGCGGTCGATGGGGTGGCCGGTCTGATTGCCGGCTTGCAGGCCGATTATCCGTTTCTGACCGATCGTTGGACGCGGCGGCTGGTCAGGGCCTATGGCACCGAGGCGCGGCAGGTTCTGGGCGACGCTGAGAGCGCTGAAGATCTGGGCCGGGATTTCGGCGCAACGTTGCGCGAGGTCGAGATCCGCTGGCTGATGACCCGTGAATACGCGGTGACGGCCGAAGATGTCGTGTGGCGACGGTCGAAACTGGGGCTGCGGCTGAGCGCCAATCAGATCGCGGAGATTGACAGGTTCATGCGCGCGGCATGATCTGGGGGCAAAGGGAGAGCCAGCCATGAGCCATATTCTTGCAATTGATCAGGGCACGACATCCAGCCGGGCCATCGTGTTTGACGCCGCGATGCGGCCCGTGGCCTCGGCACAGCAGGAGTTCACGCAGCATTTCCCGGCCTCGGGATGGGTCGAACATGAGGTCGAGGATATCTGGGGGACGGTGATTTCCACCTGCCGCGTGGCGCTGGACAAGGCCGGGATCGCGGCGGGCGATCTGGCCGGGATCGGCATCACCAACCAGCGCGAAACCACGCTTTTGTGGGACCGCAAGACCGGCGAACCGGTGCATCGCGCGATTGTCTGGCAGGACCGGCGGACCGCGCCGCTATGTGAGGCTCTGCGCGATGCCGGGCATGAAGCGATGGTGCAGCACCGCACCGGATTGCTTCTGGACCCCTATTTTTCCGGCACCAAGCTGGCCTGGCTTTTGGACAATGTCGAGGGCGCGCGGGCGCGGGCCGAGGCGGGCGAGCTGCTCTTTGGCACGGTCGACAGCTATCTGATCTGGCGGCTGACCGGCGGGGGGGCGCATGTGACCGACGCCACCAACGCGGCCCGGACATTGCTATACAATATCCGGGAGAGTGCGTGGGATGCGGGGATCTGCGATCTGTTGAATGTCCCGATGGGCCTGTTGCCCGAGGTCAGGGATTGTGCGGCGCATTTTGGCGACACGGTGCCGGAGCTGTTGGGCGCATCGGTGCCCATTCTGGGTGTGGCGGGCGATCAGCAGGCGGCCACGATCGGGCAGGCCTGTTTCGCGCCCGGGATGATGAAATCGACCTATGGCACCGGCTGTTTCGCGCTGCTCAATACCGGCGATACGCTGGTGGAAAGCAAGACCCGGATGCTGGGCACCATCGCCTATCAGTTCGAGGGCCAACCGACCTATGCGCTGGAAGGTTCGATCTTTATCGCAGGCGCGGTGGTGCAATGGCTGCGCGACGGATTGCGGATCATCGAGAAGGCGGGCGAGACCCAAGGGTTGGCCGAAGCCGCCGACCCGGCGCAGGAGCTTTACCTGGTGCCTGCCTTCACCGGGCTTGGCGCGCCCTATTGGGACGCGGAATGCCGGGGCGCGATCTACGGGCTGACGCGCGGGTCGGGGCCTGCCGAATTTGCCCGCGCGGCGCTGGAAAGCGTCGGGTTCCAGACCCGCGATCTGTGGGAGGCGATGCGCGCCGATTGGGGTGGCGCGGGCGAGGGCAGTATTCTGCGGGTCGATGGCGGCATGAGCGCCTCGGACTGGAGCATGCAGTTTCTGGCCGATATTCTGGGGGCACCGGTGCATCGGCCAGAGGTTCTGGAGACGACGGCCCTGGGGGCGGCGTGGCTGGCGGGCATGCAGGCCGGGATTTACCCTGACCGGGATGGTTTTGCCGCAACCTGGGCGCTGGAGCGGGAGTTCGTGCCGGTGATGGGCGCGGAGCGGCGGGAGGCGCGCTATGCCGGGTGGAAAGACGCGGTGGCGCGGACCTTGAGCCGGTAGGATTTTGGCGAAGGATCGGATTGCTTTGCAATCCGATCCGCCGGGGTTCCACCCCGGACCCCGAGGTATTTTGGCCAAGATGAAAGCATGGGTCAGGTGCCGTTCGGGCGGGTCAGGATGAAGGTTGCGGCACCGCCCATGGCCAATGCCTGAACCAGCAGGATAAGCGGGCCGAGGCCTGACAGAAGGCTGATCATGAAGATCAGCGCCATCGCCGTGCAGGCTAGGATCTTGATGCGCGGGCGAATGGCACCGTTGGTTTCCCAATCGCGGATCGGGCCACCGAAGATCGGGTGATCTAGCAGCCATTGCTTGAGGCGCGGTGAGGATTTTCCGAAGGCGAAGGCCGCGAGAATGAGGAACGGTGTGGTTGGCAGCACCGGCAGCACCACGCCGATGAAGCCGAGTGCGACGCAGGTCCAGCCCAGGATCAGCCAGGGCAGGTTTTTCAGGCGGCGCGGGGGGCGGGGCGCGGTCATGCCGGGGCGTGCGCCCATTGGCCGGGGGACAGCCCGTCCAGCCGCCAGTCTCCGATCTGCCAGCGCACGAGCCGTAGGGTGGGCAGGCCGACCGCCGCCGTCATCCGCCGCACCTGACGGTTGCGGCCTTCGGTAATGGTGAGCTCGATCCAGGCATCGGGGACGGTTTTGCGAAACCGCACCGGGGGGTTGCGCGGCCAGAGATCGGGCGCGTCGATCAGGCGGGCCTTGGCGGGCCGGGTCGGGCCGTCTTTCAGCGTGACGCCCTTGGCCAGTGCGTCCAGTTGGGCCGCGTCGGGGGTGCCTTCGACCTGCACCAGGTAAGTCTTGGGCATTTTCGCGTGCGGGCTGGTGATGCGGGCCTGCAACCGTCCATCATCAGTCAGGACCATCAACCCCTCGCTGTCGCGATCGAGCCGCCCGGCCGGATAGACGCCCGGCAGGTCGATGAATTCCGAGAGCGTGGCTCGCGGGCTACCGGCGCTGCCGGTGTCGGTGAATTGCGACAGCACGTCATAGGGTTTGTTGAAAAGGATCGTTCGGGACATGGGCGCGGGCCTTTGGGGGACAGGGCATTCTCTGGCCCATTGGTCGCAATCAGGCAAGGGCCTGTCCCGAAAAGCGCTTGCCCGGTCGCCGGATATGGCTGAGCGTGGCGGCGAAGCTTTTGCGAAAAGGATCCTGCCATGCCCGCCGGTGCCGCCCCGTTCCCCGCCGTTGAATATGACCGCCGCATTGCCCTGACCCGTGCCGCGATGGCAGCCGCCGGGCTGGAGGCGATCCTGGTCACCGATCCCTCGAACCAGGCCTGGCTGACGGGCTATGACGGCTGGTCTTTTTATGTGCATCAGGGCGTGATCCTGACCCACGAGGGCGCGCCGATCTGGTGGGGGCGGCATATGGACAGCATCGGGGCCGGGCGGACCTGCTGGATGGAGACGGACAATATCATCGGCTATGGCGATCGCTACGTGCAATCGACCGAGCGCCACCCGATGCAGGATCTGGCCGGGCACCTGCGCGCGATGGGGCTGGAACGGGCGCGCATCGGCGTCGAGATGGAGAACTATTACTACTCGGCCAAGGCGCATGCGGTCTTGGTTGACGAGCTTCCCGATGCGGCGCTGGCCGATGCCACGGCGCTGGTCAACTGGCAGCGGCTGGTGAAATCGGAGGCCGAGCTGGCGTTCATCCGCAAGGCCGCGCGGATTTCCTCGCATATCACCCGCACCGCGATCGAGAAGGCGGAACCGGGGCTGCGCAAGAACGACCTGGTGGCCGAGATCTACCATGCCGCGATCACCGGCGTCGATGACATCTGGGGCGATTACCCCGCCATCGTGCCGCTGACGCCATCGGGGCGCGACGCCACTGCCGCGCATCTGACCTGGAACGGCGATGAGATGCGCCAAGGTGAGGCCACTTTTTTTGAGCTGTCGGGCGTCTATCGCCGCTATCACGCGCCGCTCTGCCGGACTGTGTTTCTGGGTCAACCGGGAAAGGAAGTGCTGGCCGCCGAGGCGGCCCAGATCGAAGGCATCGAGGCCGGGCTGGAGGCCGCGCGCGCAGGCAACCGGACCTGCGATATCGCCAGTGCCTTCATGGCTGTGATGGCGCAGGCGGGCATCGAACGCGAGGGGCGCATGGGCTATCCCATCGGCCTTTCCTATCCGCCCGACTGGGGCGAACGCACCGCCTCGATCCGGTCCGAGGATAGCACCGTTCTGGAACCCGGCATGGTGTTTCATTTCATGCCCGCGCTGTGGATGGATAATTGGGGGCTGGAGACCACCGAAACCATCGTGATCCGCGAGACGGGCGCGGCGGAGGTGTTGTCGGACCTGCCGCGCAAACTGTTCGTGAAACCATGACGGACCTTGCCGAAACCACCGCGCTCCTGGCCGAGCTGATCGGGTTTCCGACCGTCTCGCCCGACAGCAACCTGGCCATGATCGCGCATCTGGCGGTGCGGCTGGAGGATGCCGGGGCGACGGTCGAGATCCTGCAGGACAAGACCGGGGCCAAGGCCAATCTCTGGGCCCGGATCGGCCCGGATGTGGCCGGTGGCATCCTGTTGTCCGGTCATACCGATGTGGTGCCGGTCACCGATCAGATCTGGGCCAGCGACCCGTTTGACATGCACGAGGAAGACGGCAGGCTTTATGGCCGGGGCACCTGCGACATGAAGGGCTTTGTCGCCGCCGCCACCGCCATGGCCCCGCTCTTTGCCGAGCGCGCCCTGACCCGGCCGATCTATTTCGCCTTCAGCCATGACGAGGAAACCGGATGCCTGGGCGCGCAGGCCTTGGTGGAGCAATTGCGCGGGCGAGCGGCGCTGCCAAGCATGGCCATCGTGGGCGAACCCACCTCAATGCGGGTGATCGAAGGCCATAAGGGCTGCTATGAATATTCCACCCATTTCACCGGGTTGGAGGGGCATGGATCATCGCCCGATCTGGGGGTCAACGCGGCCGAATATGCGGCGCGCTATGTCGGGCGTCTGCTAGACCTGAAGGATCACCTGCGCGCGCGGGTGCCCGAAAGCAGCCGGTTCGAACCGCCCTGGACCACGATCAATACCGGCGCGGTGCAGGGCGGCGTGGCCCATAACGTCATCCCCGGCCGCGCCCGTGTCGATTGGGAAATGCGCCCGGTGCAGAAATCGGATGCGGATTTCGTCAAGGGTGATCTGGCGGAATATTGCGCCCATACCCTGTTGCCCGCGATGCAGGCCGTGCACCCGCAGGCCGGGATCGAGACCGAGATCATCGCCGAGGTGTGAGGGCTGGACCCCGCCACAAAGAACGAGGCGCGCGAATTGGCGATGCAGCTGACCGGGGCCAATGGCGCGGGGCTGGTGCCGTTCGGAACCGAAGCCGGGCTCTTTCAGGGGCTGGGCATGTCGGTGGTGGTCTGCGGGCCAGGATCCATCGAGCAGGCGCATAAACCCGATGAGTATCTGGAGGTTGGTCAGCTGTCGGAATGTCTGGGGATGCTGGAGCGGTTGAGCCGCAAGTTGGGGTAGGCCCGAACGGCGAGGTTATTTGCGCCGCGGTCCGTTTGTTTCCTCTTGGCCGGACCCCGAACCGGACAGGGATCTGGAGGTATCATGGGCGGGTTTTCCGAAACCTGGCGCGGAGGAAGCGCCATCGCGCGGTGGCTGGGTGGCGCGCCACTGATGAGTTTGCGGGTAACCCTGATGGCGCGAAACAGGCAGGCCGCGCGGGCGATCCTAACGAGGCACTCCGCGAAAATGCTTGGATCCTGCCGCATCGAGGTGGCTGTGGACGGCCCGGCCCCCGCGCCCGGCATGGGGTGCGTCCTGTGCTATAACGAGACCTCTCTTGCCGATGTCGTCGCCTTCAGCGCGGTGATGTGGCCCTATATCGACCGTGCCGCGGCGGCCGATATCTATGCCTGGATCCCCTTTGGGCGCGCGGCCACCGTCAGCCCGCCCTTGGCGCTGACGGCCCGGCCGTTGGGTTCGGCGTTTGGGTTTCGTTCGTTCATGGCGGCTGCGACGGAAACGGGCACGGCGCATATGCCAGGGGTCATTCGCCGTTCCACACCTTGCGGGTCTTGTCGAAATGCTTGCGCAGGGGTTTCCAGACATCGGGGTATTTCACCTGCAATGTCTCCAGCTCGGCCGCGTATCTGGTCAACTGCTGCGGGAACCTGGTTTCGAACATGAAGGCGATGGTGTTGTCCAGCTTCTCGGGCTCCAGCTTTTTCAGCGACGCGCCATAGAAGGCATCGGCATCCGGCCCATGCGGCAGCATCATGTTATGCAGGCTCATGCCGCCCGGAACAAAGCCCTGCGGCTTGGCATCATAGACGCCTTCGATCAGCCCCATGAATTCGGACATGATGTTCATGTGATACCAGGGCGGGCGAAAGCTGTTCTCGGCCACCAGCCAGCGCGGCGGGAAGATTACGAAATCGATATTGGCGGTTCCCGGTTCGGCGCTGGGCGCGGTCAGCACGGTAAAGATCGACGGATCGGCGTGATCGTTCAGGATCGGTCCGACCGGTGAATAATGCCGCAGGTTGTATTTATAGGGCGCGTAATTGCCGTGCCAGGCCACCACGTCCAGAGGGCTGTGGTTGATCTCGCAGGCGTGGAACTGACCGCACCATTTGACGGTGACGCGATGCGGCGTGCCGTCCTTTTCCTCATAGGCCGCGACCGGGGTCAGGAAATCGCGCGGGTTGGCCATGCAATTGGCCCCGATCGGCCCGCGTTCCGGAACGGTGAACGCGCCGCCATAGTTTTCGCAGATATAGCCGCGCGCCTGGCGGTCGCCCCCAAGCAGCACCTTGAATTTCAACCCGCGCGGGATCACGACGATTTCACCGGGGGCGGCGTCGATCACGCCCATTTCGGTGAAAAACCGCAAGCCCCCCACCTCGGGTACGATCAGCATTTCGCCATCAGCGTTATAGAACACGTCGGTATCCATGCTGTCTGTCACGGCATAGGTGTGGATGGCATAACCCACTTGCGTCAGCACGTCGCCGCCGGTGGCAATCGTGCGCAGACCGGTCAGGAATGTGCCCGCATCGTCGGGAATTGGGGCCGGGTCCCATCGCATCGGGGCCAGCGGCAGGCCGCTTTCACCCGTTGTCGGGGCCGAGCGGAAGTGCGGCAGATCCACCCGGACCATATCGCCGATATGCTGCACGGTGGGCCGCATCCGGTAAAGCCAGGTGCGTTCATTGGTGGCTCGCGGCGCGGTGAAAGGCGTGCCCGACAATTGCTCGGCATAAAGCCCGTAGGGGCAGCGTTGCGGGCTGTTCTGCCCGATGGGCAGCGCGCCTTCCTCGGCCTCGGTCTCGAAATCATTGCCGAAACCCGGCATGTAGCCTTCGTTGTATTTCGCCCGGGATGTCGCCCGGACGAAGCCGTCTGATTGCTTGGTCATGTTCCGTTTCCCATTCGTCCCAGGCCCCGCAAACGCGGGTCGCGCGCCTCAGACCTTTCCCAGTTCTTTCTTGTGCAGCCAATCGGCGTGTTTCGGGGCCTTCTTGGTCTGGCTCCATTCCTCCAGCATATCCCATTTCACCGCATCCATGCGTTTCAGCATTTCCTCTTCCTCGGGGTCCGGGCAGGCCAGCTCGACCCGGTGCCCGTTGGGATCGAAGAAATAGATCGAATGGAAGATGGAGTGATCGGTGACGCCCAGAACCTCGACGCCATTGGCCTCCAGATGCTCCATGTATTCCATCAGCGTGTCGCGGTCCTTGACCTTGAAGGCGATATGCTGAACCCAGATCGGCGTGTTGGGGTCGCGGCTCATCTCGGGCTTGGTCGGCAGCTCGAAAAACGCCAGCACGTTGCCGTTACCGGCATCCATGAAGATATGCATGTAGGGATCGGGTTCATGGGTCGAGGGCACGTGATCCTCGGCAATCGCCAACACGAAATCCATGTTCAGCATCCTGTTATACCAGGTCACAGTTTGCTTGGCGTCCTTGCAGCGATAGGCGACGTGGTGGATCTGTTCGATTTTCATGGGATCACTCCTTTCCCTTGGCAACAGCCAGCGCTTCGCTCAGCACCGCGCGGTCGCCAATATGGTTGGCCAGTGTCAGGATCAGCCGGGCGTTCAACGCCGCGCTGTCGTCGTCGTCAAGGCCCTCGTGAACGGCGAGTAGCTCGGCAAAGAACCCGTCGGGGTCGGGGATATTCGCCTTGGTGTTGAGATGCGTCATGGCTCAATCCTTTCCGCAGGCCTTGCGCAGCGCGGCGCAGAGGGCGGTTTCGTCATAGCTGTCCCACCGGGCGGCGACATGCTGATCGGGGCGGATCAGGTAAACCGCCGACGTTGCGCCCCCCAGATAGCGCGCCGTCAGCGCCCCGGTGGGGTCATCGCTGGCCGACAGGGCCAGCCGCCGCGCGGTGATGCCATCCGCCTCGACCCCTTCGGGCGCTTCGGCGTCGATGGTCAGGACAATGAAATCGCGGCCAAGTGCGGGCAGCAGAAAACCATCGCCCAAAGGCGCATCGGGGCAAACGCTGCCGACGCGGGTGCGCGCGGGCCCGCCCGGCAACGCGTCGGGGCCATTGAGCGACAGCCCGTCATAGGTGCAGGGCACCGACAGGCGGCCCGAATTGACCAGCGGGCGGGCAAATTCGTGATGTTCGGACAGGTCCAGAACCGCATCGCGGAAAAACCGCGAAAGCTTTGATTTCGGGGTGATGAAATCGGTCGCGCGGGTCGAGTTGAGGATGTTTTCCTCGGCCCCGTAAACGCGTTCCTCGGAATAGCTGTCCAACAGCCGGTCGGGGGCCTTGCCCGCGATGACCAGCGCCAGTTTCCAGCCCAGATTGTCAACATCCTGCAAACCCGAATTGGCCCCGCGCGCACCAAAGGGCGAGACCTGATGCGCCGCGTCCCCGGCAAAGATCACGCGCCCGTGGCGGAACTCTTCCATGCGGCGGCACTGGAACGTGTAGATCGAGCTCCATTCAAGCTCATATACCAGATCCTCGCCCAACATGGCGCGCAGCCGCCGGTCGATGTTTTCGGGCTTCAGCTCAACGTCCTTGTCGATGTCCCAGCCAAGCTGAAAATCGATGCGCCAGACATTGTCGGGCTGCTTGTGCAACAGCGCCGACTGGCCCCGGTTGAAGGGTGGATCGAACCAGAACCAGCGTTCGGTCGGAAATTCGGCATCCATGATCACATCGGCAATCAGGAAGTTATCCTCGAACACGCGCCCGACGAAATCGAGCCCCAGCATCCGCCGCGTCGGCGACCCGGCCCCGTCGCAGGCGATCAGCCAACTGGCCTCCACCACATAGGGGCCTTCGGGCGTGTCCACCTCGATGCGGGCGAAATCCGGGTGGCTGCCAATGGCGCTGACCTTGTTTTTGCCCCGGATCTCGATCGGCGCGCCCGCCGCCTGCATCGCCAGCACCCGGCGCACCAGATGTTCCTCGAAATAATATTGTTGCAGGTTGATAAAGGCGGGGAACTGGTGGCCCGCCTCGGGCAGCAGATCGAATTCATAGACCTGCCGCTGGTCAAAGAACACCTTGCCGATATTCCATTTCACGCCCTGTTCGGCCATCTCGACGCCACAACCATACCGGTCGAGGATCTCCAGCGGGCGCTTGGCATAACATACCGCGCGCGACCCGAATGAAACCTTGTCATTATCGTCCAGCACCACCACAGGCACGCCGTTCTGCGCCAGGTCGATGGCGGCTGCCAGACCGACAACCGGGTGGCGCACCGGGTCAAGCGCATCCTGATCGTCAGAGCGCGCATAGGGATAGAGCGGGGTTTCAAATATCTTGTTCATGGCGGGTTCCCCCAGAATGTTGAAACGGGTCGGTCGAGATCAGCCTTGCAGCGCGGCCCACATTTCCTTGTCACGTTCTGCCGTCCAGATGCGCGGCGTTTCGATGCCAAGCGCCTCGTCATAGGCGCGCGCCACATTGAAGGGCAGGCAATGTTCGTAGATCGCGTAATCGGCGAATTTCGGGTCGCATTCGGCGCGCACCGCGTCCCACGCCTCTTTCAGCGTGCCGCCGCCCTGGGCCACCCGCGCTGCGGGGCGGTAGGTCGAGGCCACGAAATCGCCGGTCGCATCCAGCGCCGCGTTCACCATGTCGCGGCCAACCAGCGCGTCGCCACGCCCGGGCGCGATGGCATCCAGATCAAAGCCGCGAATGTTGTCGAGCGTCTGGTGCCAGTCGCCGAAATGGCCGTCGCCGCAATAGCAGGCGGAATGGTATTCGACGATATCGCCGGTGAACATCACGTTCTGGTCGGGCACATGGATCACGGCATCGCCCGCCGTATGGGCGCGGCCCACCTGCATGATATCGACCCGGCGCTTGCCCAGATAGACCGACATCCGCCCGGTGAATGTGGTGGTGGGCCAGGTCAGGCCGGGGATTTCCTCGTGCCCTTCAAAAAGGCGCGGGAAGCGGTCAAACTCGCTGTCCCAATCCTCCTGGCCGCGCTCGACCACCATCGACCGGGCCTTGTCGGACATGATCACCGTATCGGCCCCGAAAGCCGAGGCCCCCAACACCCGCACCGCGTGATAATGGGTCAGCACCACATGGCTGATCGGTTTGTCGGTCACCTCGCGCACCTTTTCGATCACCATGCGCGCCAGCCGTGGCGTGGCCTGCGCCTCGACGATCATCACGCTGTCATCGCCGATGATCACGCCCGAATTGGGATCGCCCTCGGCGGTGAAGGCATAAAGCCCCTCGCCGACTTGCGTGAAGCTGATGGTTTTTTCCGCCATGTCGCCCTGCGATGCGAAGCCTTTAGCCATGTGTCTCATTTCCCTTTTTTGTGCGTATGCAAGCCGAATCCACTTGCGATGTTACACGATTTGGTTGCATATGTGACTATTGATTTTGTAACTAACAAGGGTGCGATGGGACTTACACTCGAAAATTTCCTGCCCTACAGAATGTCGCGCCTGTCCGAGGCGCTGAGCGCCGAGATCCGGCCCGTTTACAAGGACGCCTTTGGCCTCAACCGGCCGGAATGGCGGGTTCTGGCGGCGCTGGCGGATCTGGGCCCGTCGACGGCGACGGCCCTGGGCAACCATTCGGCGCAGCACAAGACCAAGGTCAGCCGCGCGGTGCGGGCGCTGGAATTGCGGCGCTGGATCCGGCGTGAGGCGGTGGTTGCGGATCGACGCTCCGAGATCATCAGCATGACCGATACCGGGCAGCGCGCCTATTGCGACCTGGTGGCCCCGATGCGCGAACGTGAGGCGCGCATCCTCGACCGCATCGCGCCGGCCGATCGCGCCGCGCTGGAACGCGCGCTGCTTGCGCTGGAGGCGGCCACCGGCGTTGCCGCCGGGTAGGGCCTTGCCTGACGGCCCGGCACGCGCCACCATCGCGCGAAACAACCGGGGAGCCTGTCATGTCCAAGCAACCATGGATGAACGCGGAGCATCGCGCCTTTGCCGATACCGTGCGCCGATTTCTGGAGGAGGAGTTTCAGCCCAATCGCGGCATATGGACGGCTGAGGGCCGCGTTCCGAAAGCCTTTTGGCGGAAGGCGGGCGACCTGGGCATTCTGGGGGCGAGCATCCCCGAGGCGCATGGCGGGCTGGGGCTGGGATATGCCTTTGATGTCGTCACCTTCCTGGAACAGGGGCGGATCGGCGATAGCGGCTGGGGCTTTTCGGTGCATAACATCGCCACCCATTACATTGCGGCCTATGGCACCGAGGAACAGCGCGCCCGCTGGCTGCCGCAACTGGCCTCGGGTGACATGGTGGCGGCAATCGCGATGACGGAACCCGGCACCGGGTCGGATTTGCAGGCCGTGAAAACCACCGCCATTGCGGATGGCAACGAATATTGCATCAACGGCTCCAAGACCTTCATCACCAATGGCGGCAGCGCCGATCTGATCGTTCTGGTGGCCAAGACCGACCCGCAATCGCGCTCGAAAGGCGTTTCGCTGATGGCGCAAGCTGGATAAGATGGGGATGCGCCGCAATGATACCGCCGAGCTTTTCTTTGAGGATGCCCGTATCCCGCGCACGCATTTGTTGGGCGACGCGGAGGGGCAGGGCTTCTATCAGCTGATGAAACAACTGCCATGGGAACGGCTGATGCTGGGCTATGGCGCGCTTGGGGCGTCGGAATGCGCGTTGCGGGTCACGCTGGATTATGTGCGCGACCGCAAGGCCTTTGGCAAACGTATCATGGATTTCCAGAACACCCGGTTCAAGCTGGCCGAATGCACCACCAAGATCGAGATCCTGGCGGCGTTTCTGGATCAATGTCTGGTGGAACTTGAGGACGGCACCCTGACCGCCGAAAGGGCCGCCATGGCGAAATGGTGGGGCAGCCAGGCGCAATGCGAGATCGTCGATGAATGCCTGCAACTGCATGGCGGCTACGGCTATATGAACGAGTATCTCATATCGGAATTATACACCGATGCGCGGGTGCAAAAGATCTATGGCGGCACCAACGAGATCATGAAGGAACTGATCGCGCGCGATCTGGATCGGGACTGAAGAGGGGCGATGGGGTTGGGCATTGTCCGTGTCGGGTGGGATGCCTCGACGATGCGTGAAATCTGCAAGGCGCATGGGTTGATCCCGCACCACTTGCGTCAATTCAAGCTATCGAACGACCGGGCCTTTGAGGGAAAAACGGCGCGATGTGGTCGGGCCGATTGCGGCAACGTCGGGCGGCAGCTAATCCAGGGTGTGCAGCACCTCGGCCATGCAAAGGGAGTAGCTTAAGGAGTCCCCGCCGTGATCGCATATTCTCGGCATTAAGCGGAATGCCGGCCGAAGCTTGAAACAAGACCGCTCGTCGCCGCGCGGCAAGTGGCACCGAAAATGGGCCTCACCGCCGATTTCGCGGCCCCTGTCACAGGGTTCACGCGCTGATCCGGCACCACCAAGACCAAAGCCCCCCATGCCGCCGGGGGGAACCTCAGCCCATTGGGCGCACGCCCGACCATCAGCTTTCGCAGAATTCTGATCCCGCCCGGCGGGCGGTCAGTGTCTCGTTTTATGGAAGTCTATGGCTGGGGTGGTAGGATTCGAACCTACGATACACGGTACCAAAAACCGATGCCTTACCGCTTGG
>CAXBGQ010000011.1:0-21030 GCA_963975135.1 uncultured Nioella sp.
CGCAGTATCGAACGGTGGCACTTCGTATTCCGGCCCGTAGCGAAACAGGCGGCGATCATCCATGCGAGGCGGATGCACAACCCGGTTGGGATTGAACAACTGATCCGGATCAAAGAGGGTTTTCACCTCCTCGAAACTGCGCACCATGC
The DNA here is from genome assembly GCA_963975135.1 of uncultured Nioella sp. Taxonomy (GTDB): domain Bacteria; phylum Pseudomonadota; class Alphaproteobacteria; order Rhodobacterales; family Rhodobacteraceae; genus Alterinioella. Next base: position 150 of record CAXBGQ010000011.1, read on the forward strand.
GGGGCCCAAACATGCTTTCGTGAAACTCCGAGCGCAGAATGCCGTCGCCATGTTCTCCCGAATGAGACCCCTTGTAGGATTTCACGAGGTCGAAGCATTCTTCGGCGATGGCCCGCATCGTCCGCACGTCTTTGTCGAGCTTCATGTTCAGGACCGGCCGGACATGCAAACAGCCGACGGATGCGTGCGCATACCATGTGCCCTTGGTGCCGTGGCGCTCGAATATCTCGGTAAGCCCGGCGGTATAGCCGGCAAGATCGGGCAGGGTGACGGCGCAATCCTCGACAAAGGAGACCGGTTTGCCCTCGTCCTTCATCGACATCATGATGTTGAGCCCGGCCTTGCGGAATTCGGCAATGTCGTTTTGCAGGCCGGGGTCCGTCACGGCGACGCTGCCGCCCCATGTGCGCGCCGCATTGCTGAACGCAAATCCGAGATCGCCCATCATTTGCGACAAGTCGTCCAGCTTCGCGAGATTTCTCTCCTGCGCGCTCTCTGCGAACTCCACCAGTAGCAGCGCGGCGGGGGCACCCGTTACCACCGTTTCAACCGTCTGTCGGAAGGCCGGGATATTCCGCGCCAGCGCGATCATCGTGTCGTCGACCAGCTCAACCGCCTGCGGATCGAGCGCCACCAGATGCTGCGCGGCATTCATGGCGCTGGCGAAGGTTGGGAAATGGCACACGCCCATCACCTTTTCGCCCGGCAGCGGGGCCAGCGAAAGCTCGATCTCGGTGAAATAGGACAGCGTGCCTTCCGAACCGACCAGAAGATGGGCGAAATTGTTGGGGCCGTTGCGCGGTGTCAGCGCGTCGATGTTGTAGCCACCGACACGGCGCAGCAGATTCGGAAAGCGCACCGATATTTCAGAGGCTTCGCGCGCACCGAGAGACAGGAGTTTCTGCACCAGGGCATCACCCGGTTCGGGTGTCGCGACCTCTGCGAATTGCCGCTTTTGGCCGTCGGCCAGAAACCCGGTGATCGACCTGACATTGTCGCGCATCGTGCCATAGCGCAGCGACCGCCCGCCGCAGGAATTGTTTGCCGCCATTCCGCCTATCGTGGCGCGCGAGGCGGTGGACACATCGACCGGAAACCACAGTCCATGCGGCCTTAGCATTCGATTGAGATCGTCCAGAACAATACCGGGTTGCACCACGCAACGCCGGTTGGGGACATCCAACGCAATGAGTCCATTCAGGTATTTCGAATTGTCGAGGACAAGTGAGTGATTGACGGTCTGGCCGCATTGCGACGTACCGCCACCGCGCGGCAGGACCGATAGCCCCTGTTCCCGTGCGAAGGAAATGCTGGCCTGCACATCGTCAATGGTTTTCGGGATGACCACGCCCGCAGGCAAGATCTGATAGATCGATGCGTCGGTCGCGTAACGCCCGAGCGAGAAGGCATCGCCAAGGCATTCCCCCTCGATACTCGCGGCAAGACCCTGCATTGCGCCTTGTGCTTGTAACGACCCCATTGCGCCCTCTCAGCCTTTCCATTGACTGAATTATGAATTCATAATTCATTACTGACAACATCAAACAACGCCGAGGCCGATTCCTTTCGGCCGGAACAAGAGGATTTCCCATGCGCAGATCTGGCCGACATTTCCTTCAGATACCGGGCCCGAGTGCCGTGCCCGAACGCGTGTTACAGGCGATATCCCGACAGGTGATCGACCATCGCGGGCCCGAGTTCGCGGAAACCGGTCTTGCCGCGCTTGCCGGAATGAAACGAATTTTCAAGACCTCGTCGCCGGTCATCATCTACCCGTCATCGGGAACCGGCGCGTGGGAGGCGGCCCTGGTCAATGCATTGTCACCCGGCGACCATGTGCTCATGTATGAGACCGGGCATTTCGCGATGATGTGGCAAAAGCTTGCCGCGAAGATCGGGTTGAAGCCGGAGGTGATTGGTGGCGACTGGCGCGCCGGGGCCGATCCGCAGGTGATCGAAGACCGGCTGCGCTCCGACCCGAACCACGAGATCAAAGCCGTCTGCGTTGTGCATAACGAAACCTCCACCGGGTCGGTCTCGCCGATCCGCGAGATCCGGCAGGCGATGGATGCGTCTGGGCATCCCGCTTTGCTGATGGTCGATTCAATCTCGGGGCTTGGTTCGCTCGATCTGCAATTCGACGCCTGGGGCATAGATGTCTGCGTGAGCGGATCGCAGAAAGGGCTGATGTTGCCGCCGGGGCTGTCCTTCAACGCGGTCAGCGAAAGGGCGCTGGAGGCTCACAGTCGCGCAGGGCTTCAACGGTCCTATTGGGACTGGAGCGATATGTTGGGGCCCAATGCCAGCGGCTATTTCCCCTATACGCCGGGAACAAATCTGCTCTTTGGTCTGATCGAAGCGATCGCGATGTTGGAGGAAGAGGGGCTGGACGCTGTTTTCGCGCGGCATGCCCGTCATGGGGCTGCAACGCGGGCCGCCATTCGCGCCATGGGTCTGGATGTGCTGTGCGCACAACAGGGACAGGAAAGCGGTGTTCTGACAGCGGTGTTGATGCCCGAAGGCCACAGCGCGGATGCGTTTCGCAAAACGGCGCTGGAGGCGTTCGACATATCCTTTGGCAACGGGCTGTCGAAAGTTGCTGATCGGGTGTTCCGCATCGGGCACTTAGGCGATTTCAACGACCTGATGCTGACGGCGACACTTGGCGGTGTCGAGATGAGCTTGGCAAAGGCCGGAGTGCCTTACGAACGCGGCGGCGTGCAGGCCGCCATGGAGGTATTGGTCTCGGACTGAGCGTTGTGGGGTCACTCCTGCAAGGCCGCGAATGTCCTGTCGCGAACCGATCTGAGATGCGTGCGCATGCATTCCGCCGCCAGATCCGAGTCCCGCTCGACGATGGCGGCATAGATCGCGTCATGTTCTGCAAAGCTTTTGTGATCGGCGGGCGGAACCTTGGTTGACCGCAACTGCCCCCAAACTGTCGACCGGCGCACGATGTTCAATGTATCGAACAGGCTGACGAGCAGCTTGTTGCAGGTCGCCGCCGCGATCGCCTGATGAAAATTATTGTCCCAGGATTCATAGACACGCCATTCCCTGGCCGATTTGCAGAGCCGGATGCAGCGGCGCAGCTCGGTGAAATTCGAAGCGGTCCCATGCAAAGCCGCAAGCTTGGCGAGTTGCGGCTCGATGGCCATCCGCGCCTCCATCACTTCGGTGGGGCGGCATTGCTCATTGAGGAACTCGACATCGCTTAGGTTGAGGATCGGGCGTGGGCCGAAAAAAGTGCCGCGGCCAACGTGGCGCCAGATCTGTCCTTCGGCCTCCAGCTGGGCCAGCGCCTTGCGAAGTTTGCCACGAGTCAGGCTGAGTTCTTCGCAGAGCTTGCGCTCCGGAGGCAAGCGGCCGTTCAGGGCAATCTCCTGATCTTCGAGGTATTCCCTGAGCGTTTCCAGCGCGTTGGATGCAGTTGGCGCAATCTGAACCATTTCAAACCATTCCCCTAATTGGGTTGAGATTGGTACTTCTTTCATCCCTAGAGGTCATGCCAAACTGAATAAATCAAGTGGATTCGCTTAGGCTTCCAAATATTGAAACCGAACCAATTTTAGGATTGGCAAGGTTTTCCAGGGAAGGGGGCAGTCCAAAAGGATGATTGGGTTGGACGGTTTCACCGAAAGCGACCGCCCAAAGGATCATCGAGGAGAGGCGCGTGAGATTCGTTACTTTTGAACAAAACGGTTCGTGCCGCCCGGGACTCGCGGTTGGGCAGGATCGAATTCTCGACATCCCTCGCGCTTTTGCTTTGGCCAAAGAAATCGGTTTGATCGACGGATCCATCGCGACCCCTGAAACGCTCGTGGACCTGATTGCGGCAGGCAGCGAAACCATGGCCGCCTGCAAAATGCTTCAGGCGGCTGCAGGGGACCCGTTGCTGGTTCCGGCCATAGTTGCCGATGCAGACGTCACCCTCGTCGCACCCATTCCGCGCCCGTTGAAAAACGTATTCTGTGTCGGCAGCAATTACCGCGCGCATGTCACCGAGGCCAACAAGGCCCAGGCCAAGGCCGATACAGCTCCGAAATTGCCGGTGTTCTTCACCAAACCGCCAACCGCCGTCGTGGGGCCCGGTGCGTCGGTTCGGCTCGATACCAACGTGTCGGACCGTATGGATTACGAGGTGGAACTTGGCTTGGTTATTGGAAAGGCCGGTCGTAACATCACGCAGGCGGATGCCGTCGGTCACATCTTCGGCTTCACAATCATCAACGATGTAACCGCGCGGGATCTGCAGCGGGCCCATGGCGGGCAATACCTCAAGGGCAAGGGGCTGGATACGTCCTGCCCGATGGGCCCGCAGATCGTCACCATCGACGAATTGCCAAATTTTGAAAATCTGCGGATCGCTCTCAAGGTGAACGGAGAACTCAGACAGGACGGCAACACGGGGAACATGATTTTCCCTATCGCCCGTCTCATCGAATCCCTGTCCGAGGGGTTGACCCTCGAACCGGGAGACATCCTGGCAACCGGAACACCTTCGGGTGTCGGCTACGCCATGGACCCACCGTCCTATCTAAAGGACGGGGATAAAGTCACATGTGAAATAGAGGGGATCGGTCAGCTAACCAACGTTGTTCGGAATTCGGATTCTGCTGCATTCGCAGCCTGAGACTCATTGCCGGATCCCGAGCGAACAAAGTCCGCAATGGACTCCAAGGGAGGAAATAATCGTGAAACTGTCATTCATTAAAGCCATCGGGTTGGCATCAGCGGTCACGCTGTTGGCCTTGCCCGCCGCTGCACAGGATTCTGGGTCGATGCGCGTCGCGTTCGGCGATGTTCCCGGCGGAGAAATGGTCAACTTCATGATCGCCGTCGCCCGAGCCGAAGAGCGTGGCGTGAATGTGGAAGTGTCATATCTGCAATCCGAAGACCTCGCCGCACAGGCCATCGTCAGCGGTCAGGCGGATATCGGCGTCGGCACGCCCTATGCGCTGATCCAGCGTGTGAATGCACCGATCCGGATGTTCTACCAGTTGTCGATGCTGCGCTTTTATCCGGTCGTGAACGGTGAACTCTATCAAGGCTGGGAAGATCTCGATGGCGCGGATGTCGCTGTTCACGGTCGTGGCTCGGGGACCGAGGCCATCATGCAATGGATGGCGGCTGCAAACGATATTGAATACAATTCCGTGAGCTACGTGCCGGGGTCCGGCGTTCGGGCCGGTGCCCTTCTTCAGGGCCGGATCAACGTGTCTATCGTTGACTATGAGCGGAGCCGTCTTCTGGAACGTGAGGCCCCCGGCCGGTTCATTTTCCTGCCAATGCCGGAGATCACCGCGACGGATGAGGCGCTCTATGCCAACCGTGACTGGTTGGAAAGCGAGAGCGAGGCCGTCACCATCCTGGTCGAGGAACTGATCCGGACATGGCGTGAAATCAATGAGGATCCCGAAGTGATCGTCTCGCTGCGGGAACAATACAACGTCCTGCCCGACATCGAGCAGATCGAAGTTGATGAACTTGTGCCCGCCTTCAGCCAGGGCGTGAGCATCGACCTCTATCCCAACAATGGCGGTAGCGCGGCTTCGGTCGAGGAAGACTTTGTGTTCTTCACCACGTCGGGAACGCTGGAAGGCGAGGCCGACCACCTGGCTGTCGAGGACTACTGGTATCTCGATCCGGTCGAGGCTGTCGTAGCCGAGATGGGCGAAATGTAATCGCGCCCCGATCCGAAACTTCCGCGCGCGCGTTCACATTTGAATGCGGGCGCGGATCCCACGGCATCTGACTTCACCGAAAGAAATGAACATGTCCACTGTAGCAGTGCCTGCGCCACATTCGGGTGCGGACCAGAACAGAACCAACAGGATCCTCGGCATGGCCGATACGACCTTTTATAGGCTTGTATCCGTTGTCGCCGTTTTCATTGCATGGGAAATTGCCGGCCGCATTCCGATCAGCGTGGCGTTCCCAACCTTCAGCTCCACCATGGCCGCGCTCTATGACATGACCGCAGACGGCAGCATCCTGCGCGCCTACGGTCAAACATTGCAGCCCCTCGGGGTTGGCGTCTTGATCTCGGCCGGGTTCGGTGTTGCCATCGGCGTCAGCATGGGGCTCAACCGGCTGTTCCAATGGTTCTGGGAACCGATTTTCGTGGTGCTTCAGGCATCGCCTGTGGCGGCGCTGATTCCGCTGATCACCTATGCCTACGGCATTGGCCTGACGGCCAAGACCGTCGCGGTCATCATGCTGGCGGCCCCGATCATCGTCCTGAATACCTACAAGGCCGTGCGCAACGCCAGCCCTTCGCTGATCCAGATGTGCCGATCGTTCCAGGGAACACGCATGCAGGAGATCTGGCGCGTGATCATTCCCAATGCGGCCCCGATCATCTTTGCGGGGTTGCGTCTGGGTGTGGCGGCCGGGTTCATCGGCGTCATCCTGGCCGAATTGCTGATCACACCGACAGGCATCGGCGACCTCATCTCCTATAACCGATCAATTGCGGCCTATGACTACATGTATGCCGCCGTGTTCACGATCATCGTTTTTTCGGCAGTCATGGTTGGCCTGCTGGAAAAAGCCGAGATCAACTTCTTCCGCCCAGAAAAGAAAAAGGGTCACTGATGTCCACTCTTTCAATGGCAGCCGAGCCTGTTCAGGCCGACACCCAAGCCCAGGATAACGTTGTCGAAGTCCGCGACATAACCAAATACTATGGGTCGGACATACACGCCCTGAATTCCATAAACCTTGATTTTCCACGGGGTCAGATGACCACGCTGCTGGGGCCCAGCGGTTGTGGAAAAACGACGCTGCTCAAGATCATCGCCGGCCTGCTGGAGCCAACCGATGGCCAGGTTATGGTCAATGGCAAACAGGTGACCGGACCGGGGCCGGAGCGCGCCTTTGTCTTTCAGGATTTCGCCCTGCTGCCCTGGGCGACGGTGCTGCGCAATGTCGGTTTTGGCCTGGAGCTGACGAACAAGCCAAAAGCCGAGCGAGAAGCCAAAGCGCGGCACTATATCAACGAGGTGGGCCTCTCCGGGTTCGAGGATAAGTATCCCCACGAACTATCGGGCGGCATGCGCCAAAGGGTCGGGTTGGCCCGCGCGATGGCCGTCAATGCCGATGTGTTGTTGATGGACGAACCGTTCTCGGCCGTCGATGAACAGACTCGGCGCAAGTTCCAGGAAGATCTGCTGAACCTGCTGGCCCATGAGAAGAAGTCGGTGATTTTCGTCACGCACTCGATTGAAGAAGCGGTCTATGTCTCGGATCAGATCGTTCTTTTGTCACCCCGTCCGGGGCGCATCCACTCCATCATCCGGCCCGAGATCAGCCGCGATTCCAGTCCCGAAGACATTCGCCGCGACAAGACCTATCTCGATACCATCGAGGAGATCTGGTCGGACCTGAAGAAATATCTGGAATAGGAGGCAGACAGATGGACGTTTTTGGACTTCGAATACCGCCGGTCTTTTCCCTGCTGATCTGGATTACCCTTTGGGAAGTTGCCGGCCAAATGGATCTGGCCTTCATCCTGCCGCCGTTTTCTGCTGTGATCATGGAGCTTTTTCAGCTGATCGCGCGGGCGGACTTTCAATCCGCGGCTTGGCTGACCTTCCAATCCTTCGTCATAGGCATGGGCATTTCCATCGTGGCGGGCATCACCATCGGGTTTCTGATGGGTAGCTCACGCATGGCCAACAGCATTCTTGGCATGTGGGTGAATATCTTTGCCAGTGCGCCGCTTTCGTCGCTGGTGCCTGTCCTGATGCTGCTGTTTGGCCTTGGGCAGACCACCATCGTCGTGACGGTCGTTTTGTTCTCGACCTGGATTATCGCGCTCGACACTTTTGCCGGGGTGAACCACATCTCACCGTCCCTTTCGGAGATGGGAAAGTCGTTCGGTGCAAACAGGCGACAATTGCTGACCAAGGTTCTTTTTTGGGCGGCGCTGCCCGAAATTCTGGCTGGTGTCCGCATGGGTCTGATCCGGGCGGTCAAGGGCATCGTGATCGGTCAGCTTCTGGTGTCGGTCGTTGCGTTGGGCAGGCTGTTCAGAACCTTCTCGGACAATTTCCAGTTCGAGGAGTTCTGGGCGCTGACGATCGTGCTGTTCATCTTTGCCCTGTTGTTCTCGTCTGCTATCGGCTGGCTCGAACAAAAGGGGGAATACTACGCCAACACCCGTTTCTGATCTGACCAGAGCCGAGGCCCCAAAATGACGACAAAACCGGCGACTTACGAGGCGAGAGATATCGAGACGTTTCTCGCCTCGGCCTTCACAGCGCTGGGTGTGCCATTGGAGGACGCCCTGGCCGTTTCCGGGCTGATGGTCGAGGCCGATTTGTTGGGATACGACACACACGGATCGTTTCGCTTGCGGCAATATGTGAACCGGCTCCGCGACGGGGGTAACAACCCCGTCCCGAACGTGCGTATCGCAAAGGAAACGGGGGCGACGGCGATTGTCGATGGCGATAACGGGTTGGGCCATCTGGCAATGAAACGGGCCGCCGAGGTCGCCATCGAAAAGGCGACAAAGCAGGGCGTGGGTTGGGTCGGCGTGCGCAATGGCAACCATGCCGGGCCTGCGTCGCTCTATGTCAACATGATCGCCCGGGCGGACATGATCGGCATTGTCGGTGCCGTCGGCAGCGCCAATCATGTCGCCCCGTTCGGCGGTCTGGAGCTTTTGCTTGGGACCAATCCGCTTGCCATAGCCATTCCCGCCGGCACGGCACCTGCCTTTGTGCTGGACATGGCCACGACAACGGCGGCAGCGGGCAAGATCAAGGTGCTGGCCCAACGCGGGGAACCGATGCCCGAGGGTTGGATGGTCGACCGCGAAGGCAATCCGCTGACTGATCCCGCCCGCCAGGGCGAAGGGCTGCTTTTGCCGATCGGGGGGGCAAAGGGCTATGGGCTGGCGATGGCGATCGGGCTTCTGGCCGGAACCCTGAACGGGGCCGCCCTTGGCCGCGACGTGGTCAATTTCACCAAGGAGACCGCGACGCCTACCAATACCGGCCAATTCATTGCCGCGATTTCGATTGCGGCCTTTGGCGATGTCGAGATCTTCAAGGCGTCAGCCGACAGGATCTTCGGCGAGATGCGCAACAGTGACGCTCTGCCGGGGCATGGGCCGATCCGCATCCCCGGTCAGGAACGGAGAAACACGAGAGCCGAAAGAGTCGCAAATGGAATTCCGCTGCACGCCAACCTGGTCCAGGTGCTGACCGACATCGCCGGAGAGCTGAGCATTCCGGAACTGGTTTCGGGGGCGCAATAACGCATGTCACATCCACAATTCCACCAATAAAACAGAAAGCCGACACGCCATGACTTACGTATTTCCGCCCCAGGCGCAGACCACCCTTCCGGTCCGGGGATCGGACCAGCTTTTCCCTGTGAACCGTGTCTATTGCGTTGGGCGGAACTACGCCGCCCATGCCATCGAAATGGGGCATGACCCGGACAAGGAGCCGCCGTTCTTTTTTCAGAAAAACCCGGACAACCTGCTGCTTGAGGGCAATGATTTTCCCTATCCCGAGATGACGAATGACGTGCATCACGAGATCGAGCTTGCGGTGGCGCTGAAATCGGGTGGCGACAACATCCCGGCCGACAAGGCCATGGACTGCGTCTTTGGCTATGCCGTGTCGCTCGACATGACCCGCCGTGACCTTCAGGGTCAGATGAAAAAGATGGGTCGGCCCTGGGAAATTGGCAAGGCATTCGAGCATTCCGCGCCCTGTTCCGCCCTGGTGCCCGCCGCTGAGATCGGCCACCCGACTGAAGGCCCTGTCTGGCTGAAGATCAACGGCGAAACCCGGCAGGAGGGCGACCTCAATCAGCTGATCTGGAAGATCCCGGAAATGATTTCGTATCTGTCGGATCTGTTTACACTGCACGCCGGTGATGTGATCCTCACCGGGACGCCCTCTGGCGTCGGACCGGTCATGCGCGGCGACGATATTCACGGGCATGTCGCGGGTGTTGGGGATCTGAGGGTCAAGGTTGTCTGACCAGCAACATCTGAAACCGGTAGGGAGGTGTTCTGCATGAGCTCGATAATTGAATTGGTGCAGGCACCGCCGGCACACGCGCCAGCGATCGGTACGCCAGGGCGGAAAAGCCTGACCTATGGCGGCTTGGCGGCGCTGATTGAAGCAGCGGTCGCAGACCTGAACCGGTTTGGCATCGGACGAAATGACCGGGTGGCCATTGTCCTGCCCAACGGGCCGGAAATGGCGGCGGCTTTTCTGGCCGTCAGTTCCGGCGCTTCGTCGGCACCGCTCAACCCTTCCTATACAAAGGATGAATTCTCCTTTTACCTCAAAGACCTCCGCGCCAAGGTGGTGATCGTCGAGGCAGGCAGCACGTCGCCGGCTCTGGAAGCCGCGGCCGAACTTGGCGTGCCGGTCCTGACGATCAGTTGGGGGGATACGGACCCGGCAGGAACTTTCCGCATCGATGCCTCGGATTTGTCAGGAAAGCCAAGCCAGACAGGGTGGTCCGAAGGCATGGATGAGGCCCTTGTTCTGCACACATCCGGCACCACATCGCGGCCCAAGGTGGTGCCGCTCAGCACGCAGAACGTATTGGCGTCGGCGGGCAATGTCGGGGCTTCGCTTGCTCTGGCACCTGAGGATGTCGGACTGAACATCATGCCGCTTTTCCATATCCACGGGTTGATTGCCTCGCTGCTGGCCTCTGTCGCGGCAGGCGCGCATGTCGTCTGCACGCCGGGCTTCAATGCCCTGAAATTCTTCGGCTGGGTCGATGAGGTCAGCCCCACCTGGTATACCGCCGTTCCGACCATGCATCAGGCGATCCTTGGCCGTGCAGCCCGCAACCGGGATATCGTGCAGGCCGCACGGCTTCGATTTGCCCGATCCTCCTCCTCCTCGCTGCCGCCGCCGGTGATGGCAGAATTGGAAGAGGTGCTGGATTGCCCGGTGATCGAGGCCTATGGCATGACAGAAGCCGCGCATCAGATGGCCTGCAATCCGTTGCCGCCCGTGGCGCGCAAACCCGGCACCGTGGGCTGTGCCGCCGGACCCGAGATTGCGATCATGGACCCCGAAGGCACCATACTGGCGCAGGGCGAAAGCGGCGAGATCGTCATTCGCGGCCCCAACGTCTTTTCCGGCTACGAGAACAACCCCGATGCCAACGCCACGGCCTTTTCAGAGGGCTGGTTCCGGACCGGTGATCTGGGCGTTCTTGACACTGACGGCTACCTGACCATCTCGGGGCGCTTGAAGGAGATCATCAACCGGGGTGGCGAAAAGATCGCCCCGCGCGAAGTGGATGACGTGCTGCAGGCCCACCCCGCCATTGACCAGATCGTCACCTTTGCGCTGCCGCATGACAAGCTGGGTGAAGCCGTGGCCGCTGTGGTGGTATTCAAGGAAGGCGAGGCGGCGGAAGTCGCGGAGCTGAAGGCCTATGCCGCCGAACGTCTGGCCGCATTCAAGGTTCCGGCCACGATCATCGTGCGCGACGAAATTCCGAAAGGCGCGACGGGCAAGCTGCAAAGAATCGGCCTGGCCGAGAAACTGGGGCTTGTCTGATGAAACGCATCTGCATTTTTGGGGCCGGGGCCATAGGCGGTTATCTCGCCCATGCGCTCCACAAGGGCGGGACTGAGGTCAGCCTGATCGCGCGAGGGCCGCACCTGAAGGCGATTCAGGAAAAGGGCCTTACCCTGATCAAGGATGGCGGCCAAGAAACGGTTCGGATGAAGGCCAGCGATGACCCCGCCGATCTGGGGCCGCAAGACTATGTGATCATCGGGCTCAAGGCCCATTCCGTGCCGCCCATCGTGGACCAGTTCCGGCCGCTTCTGCGCGATGACACGGCCATTGTGCCAGCGGTGAACGGCATCCCGTGGTGGTATTTCCATGGTGCCAATACCGGCACCGCGATGGATGACACCTGGGTCGAAACCGTGGACCCCGACGGCGCGCAATGGAAGGAGTTCGGACCCAAACGCGCCATCGGATGCGTCGTCTACCCCGCCTGCGAGATTATCGAACCCGGTGTGGTGGCCCACATAAGCGGCGATCGTTTCACGTTGGGTGAACCCGATGGCAGCCGCAGCGATCGGGTGATGGAGCTGTCGCGCCTGATGCGCGCCGGGGGTCTTCGCGCACCGGTCAAACCGCGCATCCGTGACGAGCTGTGGATCAAGCTTTGGGGCAATTGTTCCTTCAACCCGGTCTCGGCGCTTACCGGTGCCAGCCTTGACCTGATTGGAACGGACCCCGCCACCCGAAATGTGATCCGAACCGCGATGCAGGAATGCCAGCAGGTCGGAGAGGCAGCGGGCGCGCGATTTTCCGTCGGGATCGAACGGCGCATCGACGGCGCGGCTGCGATCATCGGCCACAAACCTTCCACCCGACATGACGTCGAGCAAGGCCGCCCGATGGAGCTGGATGCACTTGTCTGTTCGGTGCTGGAATTGGCGCGCCGGTTGAATGTCGCGACACCCACGCTCGATACAATCGCGGCGCTCGTTCGAATGCAGGGCGAAGTTCTCGGGCTTTACCAAAGACGTCCTGAAATCGAAGACGCCATCAGCGTTCCGGGCAAAACATCAGCCGGATAGCGGTGCCATCTGCCTGGGCGTTGCGACAATGGAATAACGCCGCTAACAATATTGTGAATGACATGCCCGAGCCCGGTAAACGTGTAGGTCGGGGGTTGTCGGCAGCGCTAACGTCATGTTTCATGCGGAGAACCAACCAGCGGAGAAGTGCGAATGAAGGTTCCAAATCGTTACAAGGCGGCGTTGTTTTTGTTTTTGGGAGCCTGCGCAGCAACGGGGCCGATCGAGACCTCTTTGGACAGTCCCGGCTTCATCGAGGAACTGCCCGAGCAGGTGTTGGCCGTGGTCGGGCCGAACCAGAATTTGCGCACTGTCCGGGTTTTGCCCGATGATGGGTGTTATTGGTATGAATGGTCCGGACCGGTCGAAACGACCTATCTGCCGCTGAATACCACAGAGGGGCGGCAGATCTGTACCCGCCCGCCGGAAATTCATCCGGACGCGGAACTGACCCCGGCTCCGGCCTGATCCAATCTGGTGTTGGCTCGAATTCAAACCACGGGCCGCACACGATAAAACCCCGGCGCATCGACGCCGGGGTTCATTTGTAAGCGCGCTGGCTGATCTCAACTGGTGGCGGTGACCGCATCTTCCGCCGGATAGAGCACCGCCGTCACGCCAATCTCGACATCTTCGTAAAGCCCAATGATATGGGGCATCACCATGCGCACACAGCCCGAGCTGGCGCGGGTTCCGATCGACCAGGGCTGCGGCGTTCCGTGGATGCGCAGATAGGTGTCGCGGTTGCCGACATAGAGATAGAGCGCGCGTGAGCCCAAGGGGTTGCTCGGCCCGCCTGGCAGGCCGTCGGCATATTGCTCGTAGATCTGCGGCTCACGGCGGATCATGTTCGCCGTCGGCGTCCAGCGCGGCCACTTTGCCTTGCGCCGGATCGTGTAAGTGCCAGGTTCATAAAGATCGCCACGGCCGATGGCGACGCCAAACCGCAGCGCGGTTCCGTTTTCGCGGATGTGATAGAGGTAGCGGGCGGGCGCATCGACGTGGATGTCGCCCGGCACCAGCGAGTCATTTGCCTCGACCAATCTGGGAAGAAACCGGGGGTGAATTCCCCAGGGGTTGCTGGTGGCACGATCGTAATTTTCCGGCGTCACCTGCGCGTCCCAGATGTCCCACATATCCGGCCCGCCATGCGAGCCGGCAAAAGCGGGCGCGGCAATGGGAACCGAGAACAGCGCGGTGGTCGTCATGATGAAATGGCGCCTGGTTAACATGTCAATGTTTCTCGCTTTGTCCTGTGTCAACTACTCACAGTATTGTGACAATCCTATAGGCCGCAAACAACCCAAGCGGCGAATACATTTCTCACATCTGCGTGTGGCATGGCCGTAAATCGCCGAACCGGCCGCGCAATCGCGCCATCTGGCCCGAATCTGGCCGGACTGGTGCGGCCCGCTTCCCGATGACGGGGGTTGCGGGTGATCCGATTTCAGCCCTGCAACCGCCGCTAGGGCCGCCTGCCACCGCTTGCCACCGTGATCTCCTTCGCCGCGGCCGCGACACGGGTGCCAATGGCGGCGATGCTGTCGGTCGCGAACCGACCGCTTGGCCCCGAGACCGAGACGCCACCGCAGGGCAAGCCGCGTTCATTGAAGATGGCCGCGCCGATGCAGGACATGCCCTCATAGCGTTCGGCATGGTCATAGGACCAACCACGGGCTCGGGTCGCCGCCAGGTCGGCCTCAAGTGCTGCGCGGGTGGTCAGGGTGCGGTCGGTATGGCGGGGCAGGTCCGCGTCGCGAAAAAATCGGTCCAGCGCTTCCTCGTTCATTGCCGCCAGAATGGCCTTGCCGGTGCCCGAGGCATGCATTCGCGCCCGGCTGCCGGGCGGGAAAAAGGCGCGGATCGGGTTTTCGGTTTCGACCTGCCCGACAAAGACTACGTTTGGGCCGTCGGGAACGGCCAGATTTGCCGTCTCGCCGGTGTCGCGCATCAGCTTGCGCAGGCGGGTCTGGCCGATTTCGATCACGCTGTTGCGCTTCAGGAACGTCGCCCCGGCGCGATAGGCCTCGATCCCGATCATCCATTCCTGCCGGTCCTCGTCAAACCCGACATAGCCGTGTTTTTGCAGCGTGGTCAGGATGCGGTGGGTGGTGGCGGTGGGAATATCCAACGCCCCGGCCAGATCGGTCAGGGCGGAACGGTCGCGCTGCGCCACCGCCGTCAGCACGCCAAGCGCCCGGTCCAATGACTGCATGGTCCCGGCCGAGCTTTCCTTGAATTGCGATTTCGGGCGCCCGCGCGGCGTTGATTCTGCATGATCGGTCCTTTGCCGGTTTATCGCGTCGGTGAGGTGCTCATAAATGAGAAAACAAAAATTGTTCAAAAACAAGGCATTGATATTTAAATGCCATTATTGAAAAAACATTTCAAGAAAATTGCGCGCGCGGCTGGTTTGCCCGATATTGAGGCCAACCGAAAGGATCGACCGATGCCCAACCAGAATCCGCTCTTTATTCCCGGCCCCACCAATATCCCCGACCGGCTGCGCCACGCCATGAACGTGCAGAC
The DNA here is from genome assembly GCA_963975135.1 of uncultured Nioella sp. GTDB lineage: Bacteria > Pseudomonadota > Alphaproteobacteria > Rhodobacterales > Rhodobacteraceae > Alterinioella. The sequence continues at coordinate 15,274 of CAXBGQ010000011.1, forward strand.
GCAGGACCACCGTGCGCCGGATTTCGTTGAGACCTTTGCGCCGGTGCTGGAGAAAACCAAAAAGGTCTTTGCCAGCACCGAAGGCCAGATCATCACCTTTCCCGCCAGCGGCACCGGCGGCTGGGAGGCCTGTATTACCAATACGCTCAGCCCCGGCGACACGGTTCTGGTGGCGCGCTATGGCATGTTCAGCCATCGCTGGATCGACATGTGCCAGCGCCACGGTCTGAACGTGCAGATCATCGAATGCGCCTGGGGCTCCGGCGCACCGGCGGATAAATTCGAGACCGCGTTGCGCGCTGATACTAGCCACCGGATCAAGGCCGTGCTGGTTACCCATAACGAGACCGCCACCGGCGTGAAATCCGACATTGCCGCCGTGCGCCGCGCGGTGGATGCGGCCAGCCATCCGGCGATGCTGTTTGTCGATTGCGTCAGCTCGCTGGGCTCGATGGATTTCCAGTTCGACAAATGGGGCGTCGATATCGCCGTTTCGGGCAGCCAGAAGGGCTTCATGCTGGCCACCGGCATGGCGATCCTGTGTGTCAGCCCCAAGGCGCTGGCCGCGATGGAAACCGCGACCCTGCCGCGGACTTTCTTTGATTTCCGCGACATGATGAAGGCCAATGCCTCGGGCGGCTTTCCTTACACCCCGCCGCTCAATCTGATCTACGGGCTGGCCGAGGCACTCAGGATGCTGGAGGAGGAGGGCTTGGAAAACGTCTATGCCCGTCATCACCGCCTGGCCGAAGGCGTGCGCCGCGCCGTTGCCGCATGGGGCCTGAAACTGGTCGCGCAGTCGCCGGATCTTTACTCCGACAGCGTCAGCGCCATCTATGTGCCCGAAGGGTTCGACAGCAATGCGCTGACCGACCGCGCCTTCAACGCTTATGGCGTGTCCTTTGGCGTCGGCTTGGGCGAGATGAACGGCAAGGCGTTCCGCATCGGCCATCTGGGCAGCCTGACCGATGTCATGGTCCTGTCGGGTCTGGCCGCCATCGAAATGGCGATGGCCGATCTGGACTATCCGATTACACTGGGCAGCGGCGTGGCAGCAGCGCAGGAGTATTTCCGCGCGACGCATGCGGCCGATCTGAAATCTGCGGCGTAAAGGGGGCTAGGATGCTGGACTATACCACCGGAGCGGCGCTCACGATTGCGCATATGAAGGAGGCGCGGGAACGGATCGCGCCCTATATCCACCGCACGCCGGTTCTGACCTCGACCTATCTGAACGAGCTGAGCGGGGCCGAGCTGTTCTTCAAATGCGAAAACTTCCAGAAGGCCGGCGCGTTCAAGGTGCGCGGGGCGTCGAACGCGGTGTTTGGCTTGAGCGACGCGAAGGCCGCCAAGGGCGTCTGCACGCATTCCTCGGGCAATCATGCGCTCAGCCTTGCCTACGCGGCCGGGCGGCGGGGGATTCCCTGCCATGTCGTGATGCCGCGCACCGCGCCGCAGGCCAAGAAAGATGCCGTGCGCGGATATGGCGGCATCATCACCGAATGCGCGCCCTCGACCAGCAGCCGCGAGGCGGTGTTTGCCGAGGTTGAGGCCGCGACGGGGGCCGAATTTGTCCATCCCTACAATGATCCGCGCGTGATTGCCGGGCAGGCGACCTGTTCGGCGGAATTGCTGGAACAGGCCCCGGGGCTGGATGCAGTGGTGGCCCCTATCGGTGGCGGCGGCATGATCTCGGGCACCTGCCTGACGCTCTCGAGCCTTGCGCCGGATGTGGCGATCTATGCCGCCGAGCCGGATCAGGCCGACGATGCCGCGCGCAGTTTCCGCGCAGGCCATATCATTGCCGATGACGCGCCGGTGACGGTGGCCGACGGGCTGAAAGTGCCGCTCAAGGAAAACACCTGGCATTTCGTGTCGAATTTCGTGACCGATGTGCTGACCTGTTCGGAACAGGAGATCATCGACGCGATGCGGCTGATCTGGGCGCGGATGAAGATTGTGATGGAACCCTCCAGCGCCGTGCCGCTGGCGGTCATTCTGAAAAACCCGGACCTGTTCCGGGGCAAGCGGGTTGGCGTGATCGTCACCGGCGGCAATGTGGATCTGGATAAACTGCCCTGGATGCAGGGCTGAGGAAGGGATAACGACATGAACAAGCAGTTGAACCTGGACGATTTCGAGGTTGGCTACGACATTCCCGCCGCTATCGGCATGGATGAGGCCGACATTCAGACCCCCTGCCTGGTGCTGGATCTGGACGCGCTGGAACGCAACATCAAGAAAATGGGCGATTATGCCCGCGATCACGGTATGCGCCACCGCGTGCATGGCAAGATGCACAAATCGGTCGATGTGGCACGGTTGCAGGAGGATCTGGGCGGTGCCTGTGGCGTCTGCTGTCAGAAGGTCAGCGAGGCCGAAGTGTTCGCGCGGGGTGGCATCAAGGATGTGATGGTCTCCAACCAGGTGACCGACCTGGCCAAGATCGACCGTCTGGCGCGGATGCCGAAACTGGGTGCGCGGGTTCTGGTCTGTGTCGATGATCCGGATAACGTGGCCAACCTGTCGGAAGCGGCGGTTCGGCATGGCACCGAGATCGAGGCATTGGTGGAAATCGACTGCGGTGCGGGACGTTGCGGCGTGACCACCACGCAGGAGGTGGTGAACATCGCCAAGATGATCGACGCCGCCGAGGGTTTGAAATTTGCCGGTATCCAGGCCTATCAGGGCGCGATGCAGCACATGGACGCTTACGCCGACCGCAAGGCCAAGCTGGATATCGCGGTGGCGCAGGTCGCCGATGCTGTTCGGGGGTTGAAAGCGCAGGGGCTGGAGTGTGACATCGTTGGCGGTGGCGGCACCGGATCGTATTATTTCGAGAGCAATTCGGGCGTCTATAACGAGCTTCAATGCGGTTCTTACGCCTTCATGGATGCCGATTACGGCCGGATTCTGGACGCCGATGGCAAGCGGATCGATCAGGGTGAATGGGAAAACGCGCTCTTTATCCTGACCACGGTGATGAGCCATGCCAAACCCGACAAGGCGATTGTCGATGCAGGGTTAAAGGCGCAATCGGTCGATAGCGGTCTGCCGACGATCTATGGCCGCGATGACGTGACCTATCTGAAATGTTCCGATGAACATGGCGTGGTTGGCGACCCTGACGGGGTGCTCAAGGTCAATGACAAGCTGCGGCTTGTTCCCGGCCACTGCGACCCCACCTGCAATGTGCATGACTGGTATGTCGGGGTGCGCGGCGGCAAGGTCGAAGCGCTCTGGCCCGTTTCGGCGCGCGGCAAGGCGTTCTGAGGCCGACCCGGAAAACTATTTCTCGGGGTCGGCATGTCCGGCCCCGTTCGTTTACCCACCTCCCGAGGAAACCCGTCATGATCATCGTTCCCGAACGTGAAATTCTTGCCCTTCTGACCCGCGACGCCTCCTATGACGCGGTGGAAAAGGTCTTTGCCGCCATGGCGTCCGGCGACGCCTATAATTTCCCGGTGGTCCGCGAGGCTATTGGCCATGAGGATGCGCTTTATGGCTTCAAGGGCGGATTCGACCGGGTCGGTGGCGCGCTTGGCCTCAAGGCCGGGGGCTATTGGCCCAACAATCTGGACAAGCACGGCATCATTAACCACCAATCCACGGTGTTCCTGTTCGATCCCGATACCGGCATGGTCAGCGCCATGGTCGGCGGCAATTATTCCACCGCCCTGCGCACGGCGGCCGCATCCTCGGTCTCGATCAACCATCTGGCACGCAAGGATGCCAAGGTGATGGGTATGGTGGGCGCAGGCCATCAGGCCAAATTCCAGCTGCGCGCGGCGTTGGAGCAGCGCGATTTCGAAAAGGTCATCGGCTGGAATTACCACCCCGAAATGCTGTCCAATCTGGAGGAAGTCGCGGCTGAGGCCGGGCTGCCGTTCGAGGCGGTGGAGCTTGACGGCTTGCAGGCGGCGGATGTGATCATTTCCATCACCTCGTCCTTTGACCCGATCATGTTGCAGGCCCATGTCAGCCCCGGCACCCATATCGCCTGCATGGGCACCGACACCAAGGGCAAACAGGAGGCCAGCGCCGATCTGGTCGCGACCGCCACATTGTTCACCGACGAGATTGCCCAGTCGATCAGCATCGGCGAATGCCAGCACGCCATCGCGGCGGGTCTGATAACCGAGGCCGACATCACTCAGGTCGGTGCGGTCATCAACGGGGATCATCCGGGCCGGTCCTCGGACGATGAGATTACCCTCTTTGACGGCACCGGCGTCGGGTTGCAGGATCTGGCCGTGTCGGCGGCACTGGTCGATCTGGCCATCGCCAAGGGCGTCGCGATCGAGGTTGATCTCTAGCAGATCCCCGGCAGGTCGGTCGCAGCATCCGGCCTGTCGGTTTTTCCAAGCATGAACCGTGTATTTCCGGTATTGCGGCGCTGAACCCTTTGGGAAAGCGCGGCCCCATGTTTCTCAGCATTTTCGACATCTTCAAGATCGGTATCGGTCCGTCCTCGTCGCACACGATGGGGCCAATGACGGCGGCGGCTGCGTTTCTGGATGCCTTGCGCACCGGGTTGCGCGAACCCGGCGCGGACGAAGTGGCGCATGTCACCTGTTCGCTGCACGGCTCGCTGTCCTTTACCGGCAAGGGCCACGCCACCGACCGCGCGGTGATGTTGGGGCTTTGCGGGTTCCTGCCCGCGAGTATCGACCCCGACAAGGCCGAGGCCGCCGAAGCGGCGTTGCAGGCGGAAAAGGTGATCCATCCCGAGGGTCTGCCACCGCTGCGCTTTGATCCCGCCGCCGATCTGATCTTTGATTATGGCCCGCCTTTGCCCGGCCACGCCAACGGCATGATCCTGCGCGGGTTCGATGCTGCCGGACACCTCTATATGGAGGAAACCTATTACTCCATCGGCGGTGGCTTCGTGATGACAGCGGCAGAGCTGGAGGCGCAGAAGCATGGCGGTCCAAAGGCGTTCCACGCGGAAAAAGAGGCGCAGGGCTATCCCTATCCGTTCGGGTCCGCCGCCGAGATGCTCGCCATGGGAAAAGGGTCGGGCAAGACCATCGCCGAGATGAAATGGGCCAATGAGGCGGCCAATGCGCCGCGCGCCGAAGTGCAGGCCCGTCTGGACGCGATCCACTCCACGATGGATGCCTGCATCGACCGGGGCCTGCGCATGGAGGGCATCCTGCCCGGTGGCCTTTCGGTTAAACGTCGCGCCAAGGCGATCCATCAACAGCTTCTGAACGAACGCGGCACCAATCAGGCGCAGCCGCACACGATCAATGACTGGATGAGCGTTTACGCCATGGCGGTGAATGAGGAAAACGCGGCCGGTGGCAAGGTCGTGACCTCACCCACAAATGGCGCGGCGGGCGTGGTGCCGGCGGTTCTGCGCTACTACAGCGACCACTGTATCGGTGCCACCGAAGAGGGTCGGCGCAATTTCCTGATGACGGCTGCCGCGATTGGCGGGCTGATCAAGCACAATGCCTCGATCTCGGGGGCCGAGGTGGGTTGCCAGGGCGAGGTTGGGTCGGCCTCAGCGATGGCTGCCGCAGGGCTTTGCGCGGCTTTGGGCGGCAGCAATGAGCAGGTGGAAAACGCCGCCGAAATCGCGCTGGAACATCATCTGGGCATGACCTGCGACCCGGTGGCGGGGCTGGTGCAGGTGCCCTGCATCGAGCGCAACGGGCTGGGCGCGATCAAGGCGGTGTCGGCGGCATCACTGGCGCTGCGCGGAGATGGCACGCATTTCATGCCGCTGGACAATTGCGTCGAGGCGATGCG
>CAXBGQ010000012.1:0-20689 GCA_963975135.1 uncultured Nioella sp.
TCTGGAGCCGCATTTTCCCTTATTCAGAGACGTTTTTGCGGCTTGGTTTGCCCGGTCCCGATGGCTGGGACCGGGTGCAGGCGGCGCTGTCATGACGCCCGCGATGCTGGTGGCGGCGCTGCTCTTGGATGCCGTGATGGGCGAGCCGAAATGGCTCTGGTCGCGGGCACCCCATCCGGCGGTTCTGATGGGGCGTGTCATTGGCTGGTGCGACGGTCGCTTCAATGACGGAACGCGGGCGCGCGGTGTGCTGGTGATGGCCGGGCTGGTGGCGGGCGCGGGTCTGTTGGGGATTGCGATTGCGGCGCTGCCGCTTGGTTGGCTCTGGTCGGTTCTGATTGCCGCGATGCTGCTGGCGCAGCGGTCGTTGGTAACCCATGTGCGCGCCGTGGCCGACGGGCTGCGCTATGGAACCGGCGAAGGGCGGCGGGCGGTGGCGATGATCGTGGGCCGCGATACCAGCGGCTTGGATGCGCCCGGCGTGGCCCGGGCGGCAATTGAAAGTGCAGCGGAAAATTTCAGCGATGGTGTGATTGCGCCCGCGTTCTGGTTTCTGATCGGCGGGCTGCCCGGTATCCTGATTTACAAGCTAGTGAACACTGCCGACAGCATGATCGGCTATCGCACGCCGCGCCATGAGGCCTTCGGCTGGGCTGCGGCGCGGCTGGATGATGTGCTGAACTGGGTGCCCGCACGGGCAACGGCGGGGCTGATCGCGCTGGCCCACTGGTCGGGCCGCGCGGTGGATGTGACCCATCAGGACGCGCGGCTGCACCGGTCGCCCAATGCCGGTTGGCCCGAGGCGGCAATGGCAGGCGTTCTGGATGTCGCCCTGGCCGGGCCGCGCAGCTATCACGGCGAGATGCGCGCCTTTCCTTGGGTGAATGCGGGCGGCGACCGCGATATCGGCGTGGCCGAGATCGAGGCGGCGATTGCCGTGCTTTGGCGCGTCTGGCTGGTGTTCGGTGCCGGTGTGCTGGTGCTTGTGCTGTTCTGAACGCCTGCTACTCTGACCGGTGATTCAAAACTCCAAGGATTTTCCCGATGCGATTGATTTCTGCCGCTCTTGTCAGCCTTGTCTTGTCAACCACCGCCCAGGCGCAAACCTGTGGCGGCAGTTTTTCGTCCTTTGTCGATGGGTTGCGACAGGAAGCGGCACAGCGCGGCCATACGCAGCAATCCATCAATGCGTTTTTCGGCGGCGTGCAACAGGACCCGGCAACGCTGCGCGCCGATGGGGCGCAGGGTATTTTCACACGGCCCTTCGTCGATTTTTCGCGCCGGTTGATCAGCCAGAACCGGATGGATGCAGGGCGTCAAAACGCTGAACGCTATCGTTCGGTTTTCGACCGGGTCGAGAGCGATTATGGCGTATCACGCGGTGTTTTGCTGGCCTTTTGGGCCTTCGAGACCGATTTCGGCGCGTTCCAGGGCGATTACAACACGGTGAATTCGCTGGTGACGCTGGCGCATGATTGCCGCCGCCCCGAATTGTTCCGCCCACAGGTCTTTGCGGCGCTGCAGCTCTTTGAAAACGGCGACCTGAACCCGCGCAGCACGACCGGGGCCTGGGCCGGTGAAATCGGCATGGTGCAGATGTTGCCCGAAGACATCCTGAACCGCGGCGTGGATGGCGACGGCGATGGCCGCGTCGATCTGCAGAACTCGGCCGCCGATGCATTGCTGTCTGGGGCCAATCTGTTGCGTGAACTTGGATGGGCCGCGAACCAGCCGTGGCTGGTCGAGGTCACGATGCCCGCCAATTTCAACTGGGCCGAGACAGGACTGGCTACGACGCGGCGGGTCTCGGAATGGCAACGGATGGGCGTGCAGGGGCGCAACGGCGCGTTGCCTGGCACCAACTTGCGCGGCTCGATTCTGTTGCCGCAAGGGCGCAACGGGCCCGCCTTCATGGCCTATCCGAATTACTCGGTGCTGTTCGAATGGAACAAGAGCTTTGTCTACGTGACCACGGCGGCCTATTTCGCGACCCGGCTGGAGGGCGCGCCGGTCTATAACGCGGGCAATCCCGATCCGGGGCTGGATGGCAATCAGATGCGGTTTCGGAAGTTCGGCCTTATGCGGCGTTTCGTCGATGTCGGCGGGGTCGATGGCATCCTTGGAGCGCGCACACGGGCCGCGGTGCAGGCGGAACAAGAGCGGTTGGGACTGCCCGCCGATGCCTGGCCGACACTCGAATTGCTGCGCAGGTTGTAAGCGGTTTCGCCGCGCTTGCGCGCGGCGACCGGGTTGGGGGGCCAGCCCCCCAAGTCCCCCGAGGTATTTTCACCAAGATGAAAAAACGCGGGCAAATTGGTTAAAATTGCGCTTCTTCCTTGTCCAAATACTCATTTTTCCACGCGCCCCGCAGGCATGCCGATGCGGAAAGAAAAACTGCGGACAAAACCGATCTGACCTTCCGGCATCAGGCGACCATCGCCTCGGCCTTTTTCAGATCCACCGAAACCAGTTGGCTGACGCCCTGTTCGGCCATGGTGACACCAAAGAGGCGGTCCATCCGGCTCATGGTGACAGCGTGGTGTGTTATGATAAGAAACCGGGTCTCGGTCTGGCGGGTCATTTCATCGAGCAGATCGCAGAACCGCGTGACATTGGCGTCGTCAAGCGGCGCGTCGACCTCATCGAGCACGCAGATCGGCGCGGGGTTGGCGAGGAATACCGCAAAGATGAGGGCCAGCGCGGTCAGCGTTTGTTCACCGCCTGACAGAAGCGAAAGCGTTGAGAGCTTCTTGCCCGGTGGCTGGCACATGATTTCCAACCCGGCCTCCAGAGGATCATCGCTTTCGACCAGCACCAGCCGAGCCTCGCCGCCGCCAAAGAGATGCGCAAACAGCATACCGAAATTGCGGTTCACCTCGTCGAAGGCCGCCAAGAGACGTTCGCGGCCCTCGCGGTTCAGGCTGGCGATGCCGCCGCGCAGTTTGCGGATCGCCTCTTCAAGATCCTCTTTCTCGGATTTCAGTGTGTCATGTTCTTCGCTCACCTCGCGCGCGTCTTCCTCGGCGCGCAGGTTGACGGCACCAAGCGCATCGCGTTGACGGCGCAGGCGCAAAACATCGGCCTCGATCCTTTCGGCAGGTGGCATTTTGGCGGGATCGGCGGCGAGCGTGTCAAGCAACGCGGCTGGCGTTGTTTCCAGTTCTTCCTCGATCCGGTCAGCGGCCCCCTGCAACACCTCGGCGGCCCCGTCGCGCCGGGCCTCGGCGCGGGCCCGAAATTCGCGGGCGAGCGACGCCTGCTTTTCGGCCTCACGTTCGCCATTCACGGCCTCGCGCAGGGCGGTTTCGCCCGTTGCCAATGTGTCGGCGGCGGATTTGCGGCGGGCCTCGGCGGCGTCAATCGCATCCTGCAACCGGGATTTCCGGGCGGCGATTTCAGAGGGGACAGAGGTTGCCCGGTCAAGATCGGCCTCGGTTTCGGCCTTGTTGCTCTCAAGTTCGTTGATGCGGGTGCCGGCACTGTCGAGACGCTTTTTCCAGGTCACCAGTTCCGCCGTGATCTGGGTGATGCGTTTGGCACGGGCCTCGCCCTCGCGTTTGAGCTGCTCATGCGCGGCACGGGCGGCGATCAGGGTTGTGCGGGCGGTTTCAACAGTGGTCTTCGACGCATCCACACGGGCCCGCGCATCATCGAGATCGTCCAGCTCCGCCTTGGCGCGGGTTGCATCGTCCAGATTTGTGCGGGCGGTTTCGGCGTCATCGCCGTGGCGGGCAGCGGCGGCGCGCAGGGTTTCCAGACGACCGGCCAGAATGTTACGATCGGCCTCGGCGCGGGAAAAGGCGCGGCTGGCCTCGGCCATCTGTTGATCGGCGGCGCGGCGGGCGGCGCGGGCTTGCTTGTCGGCCTCGGTCAGTTCCGCCAGGCGCGCCGCGTTGGCGGTGTGGGTGGTGCGGGCGCGATCTGCGGCCAGCTCGGTGCGTTCCAGTTCCGCCGAGAGCTGGTTCAGCTGATTTGCCTGCTGCAATCGGCGCGCGGCGGTCGATGAGCCGTCACTGGCAGCCAGCGCGTAGCCATCCCACCGGAAAAGATCGCCGGCGCGGTTGACCAACCGCTGACCGGGCAAAAGCGCCGGTTGCAGGCCCGGACCATCGCCGTTTTGAATCACGCCGACCTGGCGCAACCGGCGGGCCAGCGCGGGCGGGGCATCGACATATTCCGACAGGGCCGGGATGCCAGCGGGCAAGGGCGCAGGTGTTTCATATTGCGCCAGCGTGGTCCAGCCGGTGGCTCCGGGCATGTCAGTCTGCGGGGCTTTCAGATCATCGGCCAACGCCGCGCCGACGGCGGCCTCATAGCCCGGTGCCACGCGCACCCGGTCGAGCAGCTGATTGCCCAGCCCGGCCTCACGTTCCAGCAACTTGGTCAGCGCGCGGACCTCGGCGTCGAGCGTGTTGAACTCGCCCTCGGCCTCGGCGCGGGCGGTGCGGGCCTCGCCCTCCTGCGCCTGGGCAGCGGCGCGGGCGGATTCGGTCTCGGTCAACGTTTCTTCGGCCCGCGCGGCAAGATCGCTGGCGTTTTGCAGGGCGGTTTCGGCGGTGGCGTGATCATCGGCCAAAGTGGCCAGCCGGGCCTCGGCGGCATCGGCCTCGGCCAAAGCTTTGCGCGCCTCGCCAGCGTGACGATCCGCGGCCCGGGCCAGGTCATCGACCGCACGCGCGGCCGATTGATGACGCGCGGCCAGGCGGGCGGCGTCTTCGGTCAGGCGGGCATGGACGGTTTCTTCGTCGGTCAGCGCAATAGTGGCACCTGATACCGCCTCGGCCGCTGCAATCAGGGCCGCGTCATGGCCTTGACTGGCGATGTCCAGCGTCGCGGCCTCAGCCTCAAGCGTGGCGATGGTGGTGCCTGCATCGGCGTTCAACCCAGCCTCGCGCGTCAGGTCACGGGTCAGTTGCGCGACGCGAGCGGTCAGGGTTTCGATGGCCTTGCGGGCGCGGGTTTCCTCGGCGCTGACGGTATCGCGTTCCACGGTGACACGGTGCAAAAGGGCGGAGGCGATGGCCTCTTCCTCACGCAATGGCGGCACGGCGGTTTCGGCATCTTCGCGGGATTTGGTGGCCGCGCGCGCATCGGTTTCGGCGCGGGAGGCGACAGTCAGGGCTTCGCGCAGGGCTGTTTCGGCCTCAACGCGCGCCTCATCGGCCTCTTTCCAGCGACGGTAGAGCAACAATCCTTCGGCCCGGCGCAATTCGCCACCGATTTCGCGGTAGCGGGTGGCCTGTTTGGCCTGCCGCGCAAGTTGCGCCAATTGGCCGGCAAGCTGATCCAGCACATCGTCGATCCGTGCCAGGTTGGTTTCGGCCCCTTTCAGCTTCAGCTCGGCCTCGTGGCGGCGTTGGTAAAGCCCCGAAATACCGGCTGCTTCCTCAAGAATGCGGCGCCGGGCCTTGGGTTTGGAATTGATCAGTTCCGAGATCTGTCCTTGCCGGACAAGCGCGGGCGAATGCGCGCCGGTCGAGGCATCGGCAAACAGCATCTGGACATCGCGCGCCCGCACGTCGCGGCCATTGGTCTTGAAGGCGGACCCTGCGTCGCGGGTGATGCGGCGGATCACATCGAGCGTGTCGGATTCGTTGAAGCTGGCCGGGGCCAGACGCTCGGTGTTGTCGATGGTCAGCGCAACCTCGGCGAAATTGCGCGCCGGGCGCGATGACGCACCTGCGAAGATCACATCCTCCATGCCGGCACCACGCATCGCGGTCGGGCGGTTTTCGCCCATCACCCATCTGAGCGCCTCCAGCAGGTTCGACTTGCCACAGCCATTGGGTCCGACAACCCCGGTCAGACCATCGGCGATGATCAGGTCGGTGGGATCGACAAAGCTTTTGAAGCCGTTCAACCTGAGACGTGAAAACCGCACGCGTTGCCCTGTTATTCTTGATTCCGTTGCCCCGCGATGATTGGGAAGCAGCGGCGCGGAGTCAACGGGCCTGCCCCGCATATGGCGGTAAACTGCCGGGTTATCCACAATATATAGGAATTCAGCAGCCAAACAGGCGCGCGGAAGGATAACCTCCGGTTGGTTGACAATGCTGTGCCGTCCACCGCCGCGGGTGATGTCCTTCTGCTCCCGGTGCGGCTGGTGCGGGCTGGTTTCCAATTTCCCGGCCAAGGCTCGAACGGCCATGGGCATTGCCGCCTGCGGCCTGCGCGACAGCCAGGACATCCGCAATTGCAGGGGCGGCGATCTGTGGCTGGTGCAAAAGCGCCACTGCCCCGCCACCCTCAAACCGACCGAGCAGTTGCAGCATCGTCGGTCGGGTGTTATTTTGAAGGGACTTAGCGTCGGTCAAGTGACCTGCGGCGCGATTCTCAAGGAGGACGATGTCCTGACTGGACCAGTTCAAGCAGCCACTATAGCGGCTGCACCCGGCGCGGATATGATGCGCCAGACCCAGACCCTGACCAGCGAAACGCTGCTGGAACAGGTGATAGACTCCCTTACCGATGACAAGGCGGAAGAGGTCGTGCAGATCGACCTGCGCGGCAAGACGGAAATGGCCGATTACATGGTCATTGCCTCGGGCCGTTCGACGCGTCAGGTTTCGGCCATGTCGGAGAAGCTCGTGGACCGGCTCAAGCAGGTTTTCGGGCTGATTAGCCGTGTCGAAGGCAAGGAAACCGGCGATTGGGTGCTGATCGATGCGGGCGATGTGATCGTCCATATCTTCCGCCCCGAAGTGCGCGAGTTCTATCAGCTTGAAAAGATGTGGCTGCCCGCCGGACAGGCCTGAGGGCTTTTCATGCGGGTGCATCTTTGCGTTGTGGGCCGCCTCAGGGCTGGCCCCGAGAACGAACTTGTCGCGGATTATCTGACACGGTTTGATCGCAGCGGGCGGGCGCTTGGCCTTGGCCCGGCGCGCGTGGTTGAGGTTGAGGACAAGAAGGGCGGCGGCAAGCGGGCCGAGGCGGCGCTGTTGCGCAAGGCCTTGCCCGAGGGTGCGGTGATCTGTGCGCTGGATGAACGCGGGCGGGTGATGTCCTCGCCCGATTTCGCGGCAATGCTGGCGGCGCGGCGCGATCAGGGGCGGGGCGATCTGGCCTTTGTCATTGGCGGCGCGGACGGGATCGACGCGGGGCTTCTGGCCCAGGCCGATCTGGCGCTGTCCTTTGGCGCGATGGTCTGGCCGCATATGTTGGCGCGCGTGATGCTGGCCGAACAACTCTACCGTGCGGCGTCGATACTGGCGGGCAGCCCCTATCATCGGGCGTGACGGAAAACGCGATTTCGAAATCGCGTCCCAAAGCTGCGTCGACGCAGCTTTTCGCCGACCGGATCGGTGCTCTGCCTTGCCTCGCACCCCGCCGCCACCTAGAACCTCTGTGACTATATGCAAGAGGCCGCCGCGATGACCGCACCCAAACCCGTCGTTCTGTGTATCCTCGATGGCTGGGGATTGGCCGAGGGCGGGCCGGGCAATGCGCCGTATCTCGCCGATACCCCCAATTTCGACAGGCTGATGGCGACCTGCCCCAATGCGACCCTGGTGACCCATGGGCCCGATGCGGGGCTGCCGACCGGGCAGATGGGCAATTCCGAGGTTGGTCACACCAATATCGGCGCGGGCCGGGTGGTGGCGATGGATCTGGGGCAGATTGATCTGGCGATCGAGGAGGGCAGCTTTGGCACCCGCCCCACGCTGCTGGATTTTGTCGCAAAGATGCAGGCCAGCGGCGGCGAGGCCCATCTGAGCGGATTGGTTTCGCCAGGCGGTGTGCATAGCCATGAAAACCACCTGCTGGAGGTCGCGCGCGTTTTGACCGCGGCGGGGGTGCCGGTGCAAATCCATGCCATTACCGACGGTCGTGACGTGGCCCCGCGCTCGGCGCATGAGACTTTGCCGGCCTTTGCCGCAAGCCTGCCCGAAGGGGCGCGCATCGGATCGGTGATCGGACGCTACTATGCGATGGATCGTGACAACCGGTGGGACAGGGTGCAGCAGGCCGCCGATCTGATCCTGGCCGGTGTGGGGCAGGCCGAAGAGGCAGAAACTGCCGAGGAGGCGTTGCGCAACGCTTATACCCGCGATGAGGGCGACGAATTTGTAAAAGCGACGCGGTTGGCGGGGTATGCGGCCCCCGTGAATGGCGACGGGCTGCTCTTCGTCAATTTCCGTGCCGACCGCGCGCGAGAGATCCTGGCAGCCCTTGCCGATCCCGATTTCTCCGAGTTCGATGTCAGCGCACGGCCCAACTGGGCGGCGGTCTGCGGTATGGTGGGCTATTCCGACCGCCATAACACTTATATGGATGTGATCTTTCCCAAGCAGGAGATCGTCAACACGCTGGCGGAATGGGTGTCCGCCCGGGGGTTGACGCAGTTTCACTTGGCCGAGACCGAGAAATACCCGCATGTCACGTTTTTCCTGAATGGCGGCAAGGAAGACCCGGTGCCGGGCGAGGATCGCTACATGCCGAAATCGCCCAAGGTGGCGACCTATGACATGCAGCCGGAGATGTCGGCCCCCGAAGTGACCGCGAAATTCGTCGAGGCCATTGGGGTGGGCTATGACCTGATCGTGGTCAATTATGCCAATCCCGATATGGTGGGCCATACTGGCGATATTCCCGCCGCGATGAAGGCCTGCGAGACGGTGGATGCGGGTCTTGGTCAGGTCATGGCCGCGCTCAATGCCGTGGGCGGTGCGATGATCGTGACCGCCGATCACGGCAATTGCGACATGATGATCGATCCGGTCACCGGCGGGCCGCATACCGCGCATACGCTGAACCCGGTGCCGGTGATCCTGTTTGGCGGGCCGCAAGGCGCGGTGATGCGGGATGGGCGGTTGGCCGATCTGGCCCCGACATTGTTGCAACTTATGGAATTGCCCAAGCCCCCGGAAATGACCGGCGAGAGCCTGTTGGGATGATGCGCCTGCTCCTCCCTGCGGTCCTCGCCCTGGCGGTGGGGCCTTTGTCGGCAGGGCTGGCTCTGGCGCAGGCCGACCCGGCGCTGATGGCGCAGCGGGCAGCGGCGATGCTGGAGCGGGCAGCGCTTGGCATGGCCGAGGCCGATGCCGCCCGCGACCGGGTCGATGCGCTGTCGGAAACCATTCGCGCCTATGAGGAGGGGCTGGCCGCACTACGTGAAGGCATGCGCCGCGCCGCCATCCGTGAGCAGTCGATCGAGATTGTGTTCGAGGCCGAGCAGGAACGGTTGGGCCGCCTCTTGGGAGTGCTGCAAACCATGCAACGCGCGCCCGCGCCGTTGCTGTTGATCCACCCGTCGGGGCCGATGGGAACGGCACGCTCGGGCATGATCCTGTCCGATGTCACGCCCGCCGTTGCCGCCGAGGCCACCGCGCTGCGCGATCAGCTGAGCGAGCTTGCCCTGTTGCGAACCCTGCAACGCGAGGCCGAGGCGCAACTGGCCGAGGGGCTGTCGGGCGTGCAGCAGGCGCGCGTCGCGTTGAGCCAGTCGATGGCCGAACGCCGGACCTTGCCGCCGCCCTTTGCCCAGGATGCCGAGGCATTGCAGGATCTGTTGGGAAATGCCGAGACGCTGGACAGTTTCGCCATCGCCATGCGCAGCGTTGAACTGGTCGGGGCACCCCAACCCGACCTGCGCGATTTCGCGCAGGCCATGGGGAGCCTGCCGTTGCCGGTGCGCGGCCGTGTGCTGCGCGGGTTCGGTGCCTCTGACGCCGCCGGAATTGCCCGCCCTGGCCTGATCCTGGCCACGGAAGCCCGCGCATTGGTCACCGCGCCCTGGCCTGCCACGGTGCGATATGCCGGGCCACTGCTGGATTACGGTAATGTGACTATTCTTGAGCCGCAGGGCGACTACATGTTGATTCTGGCCGGCATGGGAGAGCTTTACGTGCGCAGCGGCGACCTTCTGTCTGATGGGGCTCCGGTGGGGCTGATGGGCGGGGATGCGCCAAACCGCGAAGATTTGATCACAGAAAACGTGCAAGCGTCTGGTGGAGACCTGTCAGAAACGCTTTATATGGAACTAAGAGTGGCCGCAGAGCCCGTGGACCCGACCCCGTGGTTCATATCCGCAGATCAGTGAGGATGAAGAGAATGAAGAAATTTGTCATGGCGGCCCTGGGCGGCACGGCGGCTGGCGTTTTGCTGACCACGCAGGTCGCAGGCCCCCTGATCGCGCAGGAAAACGCGCGCAACACCACGGTCTACGAACAGCTTGACCTGTTTGGTGACGTGTTTGAACGCATCCGCACTTATTACGTCGAAGATGTCGATGAGGCCGAGCTGATCGAAGCCGCGATCAACGGCATGCTGACCTCGCTCGATCCGCATTCGTCATATCTGCCGCCGCGTGACTACGAGGGCATGCAGGTGCAGACCCGCGGCGAATTTGGCGGGCTTGGCATCGAGGTCACGCAGGAAGATGGCTTTGTAAAAGTCATCACGCCGATGGATGACACGCCCGCCGCAGAGGCCGGTGTCGAAGCGGGCGATTTCATTACCCAGGTCGATGGTGTGTCGCTGTTGGGCCTGACGCTGAGCGACGCCGTTGAAATGATGCGTGGTGAAATCGGATCCGAGATCGTGATTACCGTGGTGCGCGAAGGTGTCGATGAACCCTTTGACATCACCATCGTGCGCGACGTGATCCGGTTGACCGCCGTGCGTTTCAGGCTGGAAGGCAGCACCGCCGTTCTGCGCGTCGCCAGCTTTAGCGAACAGACCTATGCCAACCTTCGCGACGGGATTTCGGAAATGATCGACGAGGTCGGTGGCATCGAAAACCTGGATGGCGTCGTTCTGGATCTGCGCAACAATCCCGGCGGGCTGCTGACGCAGGCGATCCGTGTCTCGGATGCGTTTCTGGAACAAGGTGAGATCGTCTCGACCCGCGGCCGCGACCCGGCCGATGGCGAACGCTATAACGCAACGCCCGGCGACCTGATCGAGGGCTTGCCGATGGTGGTGCTGATCAATGGCGGGTCGGCCTCTGCCTCCGAGATCGTGGCCGGAGCGCTGCAGGACCACCGCCGCGCGGTGATCGTCGGCACCAACAGCTTTGGCAAGGGCTCGGTCCAGTCGGTGATGCCGGTGCAGGGCGATGGCGCGATGCGGCTGACGACGTCGCTCTATTACACGCCCTCGGGCCGGTCGATTCAGGCGCTTGGGGTTGCCCCCGACATCCTGGTCGAACAGCGTGAGGTCGGAGAGATCGAGGGCAATGGCCGGCCGCTGCGCTCGGAGGCATCGCTGCGCGGGTCAATCTCGAACGCGACCCTGACCGAGGATGAGCGCAACCAGTTGGAAGAAGAACAGGCCGCGGCACAGGCCGCCGCCGAGCTGCGTGCGCAGGATTACCAGTTGGCCTATGCCATCGACATTCTGCACGGGCTGAACGCGCTGCGCCCGCAGTAATATGGGCGCGCTGCCCTATCGCCCTTGTGTCGGCGTGGTTCTGATCAACCACGCCGATCAGGTTTTTGTCGGCCAGCGCGCCGATATGACGACACCGGCCTGGCAGATGCCGCAAGGCGGTGTGGACAAGGGCGAGGACGCGCAGGGTGCGGCATTGCGCGAATTGCAGGAGGAAACCGGGATCGGGCCGGATCATGTGACTGTGCTGTCGGAAACCGAAAGATGGCTGCCCTATGATTTTCCTGCCGGTATCGCCGGTCGTCGCTGGAACGGTAAATATCGCGGGCAGGAGCAGAAATGGTTCCTGATGCGGCTTGAGGCGGACGAAGATGTGATCGACCTGGCGTTCAAGGATCGTGAATTCTCGGCCTGGCGCTGGATGGCCCCTGCGGGTGTGCTGGACGTCATCGTGCCTTTCAAACGCGATATCTATGCCCGTGTTCTTGCCGAATTCGACCTGATCTGAGCCGGGGCCTCTGCTGGACTGATGGCCACTGGTTTTTCAGAGGCTGAAACCTACGTTCCGTTTTCTGATTGCCGCCCTGCCTGGCCTTGTCCTGCATCCCGTGGGATGAGAAATCCGTCTATCAGAACGCCGCCGAAGCCGAGAAACGCGATATGACAAGACAGCAGAAAGCTTTTTCGGCTCAATTGACACACCGTCCTTTGCGCCTCTGGCTGCGTCATTTGTCAACATGACCGAGTGATCAGGTTTCAGGGGTTTCGTTTCCCGAGACCCTCAAATCCCATATTTCCCACGATCCCGCCCCACCTCTTTCATCACCCGGACCAGCTCGAAACTGATGCCCGGCTCGGACAGCGCGTGACCGGCGGCGCGGACCATGTGCAAGCGCCCCGACGGCCAGCCCTGCGACAGCTCGAACGCCGATTGGGGCGGGCAGATCATGTCATAGCGGCCCTGCACGATGACGCCCGGGATATGGGCGATGCGGGGCAGGTCGCGCAGGATCTGGCCTTCCTCAAGGAACCCCTTGTTGGTGAAATAATGGTTCTCCAGCCGGGCAAAGGCGCGGGCGTAATCGGCGGGGGCCTCGCCTGCCGCACCGTCGCTATCGACCGAGGCCAGCGCGTTTTCCCACATCGCCCAGGACCGGGCAAACCGGGTTTCCTGCATCAGATCGCCAGAAAAGAGCCGCCGGTTATAGGCGGCGATCAGATCGCCATGCTCCTCCTCCGGCACCAGGGTTTTGAAACGCGCCCATTGTTCGGGCCAGAAATGCCCGGCCCCGCCACCATAAAACCAGTTCAGTTCGCGCTGCATCGCCAGAAACACGCCGCGCAGCGCCAGATAGGCCACCGCATCGGGGTGGGCCTGGGCATAGATCAGCGCCAGCGTGGCCCCCCAACTGCCGCCGAACACCGCCCAACGGTCGATCGCCAGCGCGGTGCGGATCGCCTCGATATCGGCCACAAGATGCCAGGTCGTGTTGTCCTGAATGGCAGCGTGGGGCCGCGACCGGCCGCAGCCGCGTTGATCGAACAGGATCACCCGCCAATCGCCCGGATCGAAATAGCGCCGCATTGCCGGGCTGCATCCGCCGCCCGGACCGCCATGCAGGATCACCACCGGTGCGCCATCGGGGTTGCCGCATTGTTCGACATAGACCTGATGCCCGTCACCGACATCCAGCATCCGCTGATCGAACGGTTCAATCGGCGGGAACAGATAGGCACCTGCGCGCTTTTGGCCTGAGAACTTGTCCATTAGAAAACCTATATAGGGCCTTGCGATGGGCGGCCCTTGCCCGCCACAGTGCCAAGACCCCGGGGGAATGTCCATGAACAGCGCAATCAATACCGTCGACGACGCAGAGGTCGCCAAGTTCGAGGCGATGGCCGCCGATTGGTGGGATCCCAAGGGCAAGTTTGCGCCCCTGCATATGATGAACCCGGTGCGGCTGGATTACATCACGGCCCAGATAGCCGCCGAATACGGGCGCGACCTGCGTGGGCCCGCGGCGTTTCAGGGGTTGCGCATCCTCGATATCGGTTGTGGTGGCGGGCTGTTGTCGGAACCGATGGCACGCCTTGGCGCGACCGTGGTCGGGGCCGATGCCGCCGAAGGAAACATCCCCGTGGCGCGGATCCATGCCCAAGGTTCGGGGCTTGAGATCGATTACCGCCACACCACGGCAGAAGCGCTGGCCGATGCGGGCGAACAGTTCGATGTCGTCCTGAACATGGAAGTGGTCGAACATGTGGCCGATCCGCTGGCCTATCTGACCGCCTGTCGGCAGCTTTTGAAACCCGGCGGGCTGATGATCGCATCAACCATCAACCGCAACCCGAAAAGTTTTGCGATGGCTATTGTCGGTGCCGAATATGTGATGCGCTGGCTGCCAAAGGGTACGCATGACTGGCAGAAATTCATCACGCCGGATGAGCTTGTTACCCTGATCGAAAACGCAGGGCTGGATCCGGTGGACCGCAAGGGGTTTGTCTTTAACCCGATCTCGTGGCGCTGGTCAGTCTCGGATCGCGATCTGAGCGTCAATTACGTGACCGCAAGCATCAAGCGCTAGTCCGAATCCACCGCCTCAAGCTCACGCCGCAATTCGCGGATCACCGGCAGGGCCGACCGGGCGCGATCGGCCCCGATTTCGCGCACCACGCGCGACAGGATCGGCGCGATGGATTGCAGGGCGGCGTCGCGGGCAGACCGGCCCGAGGGGCTGATGGCGACGAATTTGCGCCGGGCATCGTCCCAATCCGGGCGAATATGGACATGACCGGCAAGCTCCAGCTTGGCCAATGTGTTGGTCATCGCCCCGCGCGTGACATGAAACACCCGCGCCAATTGCGCCGGGCTGCGTTCATCGCTGCTGCGCGCCAGATGATTGAGCACCGAAAAATGGCTCAGCTCCATACCTTTGGGCAGGGCTTTGGTCAGCCGGGCGCGGGCCAGCTGATCGGCCATGAACATTTCGGAAAAGAGTGCGATCGCCAGGGGATCTTCGGGAGTATTCATTGCACCAGACCATAGGGCCGATCGTGATAAAGGGAAGGGACACGCCGTCGCGCCCGCGTCACCTCGGCCAAATCGATGTTTACGATGTGCAAGCCCGGCTCAAGCCCTGCATCCAGCAAGACTTCGCCCCAGGGGGCCACCACAAGGCTGTGGCCATGAGTCTGGCGCGATTTTCCCTTGCGGGCCGGATGGGTGCCGGTTTGCGCGGGTGCGATGATGAAACAGCCGGTTTCGATGGCCCGCGCGCGCAGCAGGCTTTCCCAATGCGCGGCCCCCGTGACCGGCGAAAATGCCGCCGGAACAGTGATGATTTCTGCCCCCGCCTGCGCCAGATCGCGGTAGAGATAGGCAAATCGCATGTCATAACAGATGCTCAGGCCAAAGCAGCCAAGCGGCGTCTGCGCCACCACGGCCCGGTCGCCGGGGCGGTAGCCGTCCGATTCGCGATAGGTTTCATCGGCCGTCACATCGACATCGAACATGTGGATCTTGTCATACCAGCCCGCAATCTCGCCCGTATCAGAGATCAGGATAGACCGGTTGGCAAAGCGCCCATCCGCATCGCCGGTCTTGAGGGCCAGCGAGCCAATCAACACCCAGATGCCATGTTCGCGCGCGTCTTGGCGGAGCGCCGCAAGGCTCGGGTCATCGGCCTGACCATGCAGCACCGATTGCTGGTGACTGCGGCTGACCGACAGGCAGTTTGTCACCTCGGGCGTCAACAGAATATCGGCCCCGCCCGCTTTGGCGTTTTTCAACGCGCCGCGGACGGTCGCGAGGTTCTCCTCGGGGATATCCGACGAAGTCATCTGTAGAATTGCGGCGCGCATGTCAGCCTTGCAGCAGCGGATCCAGTTTACCGGCGCGGTCAAGCGCGGCCATATCGTCATAGCCGCCAACATGGGTTTCGCCCACGAAAATCTGTGGCACGGTGCTGCGGCCACGCGCCCGGGTCAGCATTTCCTGCCGTCTATCGGGGGCGCGGGCCACGTCATGTTCCACGAAGCTGGCGCCTTTTTCGGTCAACAGGCGTTTGGCGGCGTGGCAATATCCACAAAGCGGCGACGTATAAATTTCGATGTTATGCATTTTTTCCAAGTCCCGGGTGTTCGCTTCCGAGCCTCAATTAAGCATCCCGTGCCACGCGCGCCAGTGCTATCACGTGAACGTTTTCGGCACCGGCATCAAAAGCGGCCTGGGTCGCGGCGGAAAATGTGGCCCCCGAGGTCATGACATCATCGACCAACAGGACATCGCGACCAGCCAGGATATGCCCGCGTTTTGGATGCGGCTGGATGGAGTCGTTCAGGTTTTCAAACCGGCCCTCATGGTCCAACCCGTCCTGCGATCCGGTCGCCCGGATACGGCGCAGCGCATCGGGCGCAAGGAAACAGCGCGTCTGATTGGCCAGGGCCTGCGCGAGCAATGCCGATTGGTTGAACCGGCGCCGAAACAGCCGCCACCAATGCAGCGGAACGGGCACGATGACTGTGTCCTGGGTGATCAAGGGAGCAGCGGTGCGCGCCATCCAGACCCCGGCGGCGCGCGCAATATCGGCCCGGTCGCCATGTTTCAGCGCCAACACCAGCTTGCGGCCATTACCGGCATAGACCAACACCGAGCGGCCTTTGTCCCATGGCCGGGCGGTGACCATGCAATCATCACAGCGCAGCCCCTCCTCGGGCGTGGCACCGGGCAAAGGCGTGCCGCATGTCTCGCAGGCCGCACCGGTGATAAAGGGCGTGTCGGCCCAACAGGCGGGGCATAATCCGAAATCGGTATCGACACCCGCGCCGCAATTGACACATTCAGGCGGAAAAACCGAGTGAACAGCCGTTTGCATTTTCATTCCAGCCCCCTAGGTTGCAGCCCGATGCAACATGATATGCTCCCCCCTGCCGACCGGCCCGCAATGGTAGACCGAACCGCCCGTGCCCATGCCCGTGCCCGCGCGCGTCTGGACCGGGCAGGGTTTCTGCATGACGAGGCGCGCCTTGAGCTTCAGGAAAGACTGCTCGACGTTAACAGATCGTTTACGAAGCCAGCATTGGTGACACCTTTTCCGGAATACTGGTGCGATTTTCTGCCGGGGGTCAAGGTTGTAGCCGATATGCCGGTGCTGGATCTGGCCCCGGCAGAACACGATCTCGTGATCCACGCTATGGGTTTGCACTGGGCCGAGGATCCTGTCGGCCAACTGGTGCAATGTCGCCGGGCATTGCGGCCTGACGGATTGCTGATGGTGGCGCTGTTGGGCGGCGAAACCTTGCAGGAATTGCGCCTGTCCCTGGCCGAGGCCGAAACGCAAGTGATGGGCGGGCTGTCTCCGCGCGTGGCCCCGATGGCCGAGATCCGCGATCTGGGCGGGCTGCTGGCGCGCGCCGGGCTGTCGCTTCCGGTGGCCGACCGGCTGTCGCGCAAGGTGAGCTACGCCAGCTTGTTTCACCTGATCCGCGATCTGCGCGACATGGGCGAAACCAATGCACTGGCCGCCCGCCACCGCGCCACGCCGCCACGCGCGTTCTTTCCGCGCGCCGCGCAAATCTATGCCCGCGACCATGCAACACCGGATGGGCGCATCAGCGCCACGTTCGAGATGATCTTTCTGACCGCCTGGGCCCCGCATGACAGCCAGCAAAAACCGCTGCGCCCGGGATCGGCCGCCGCGCGGCTGGCCGAGGCGCTTGATACCACCGAATTTGACGAATCCGCCCGGGCGGTGCCTCCGGCGATGAAGGATGAATAAATGACCGTGACGCTGCCCCACGCCCCCGCCGACCACCCGCCCGTGCGCTTTGGCAAGATCGGCATCCTGCTGGCCAATCTGGGCACGCCGGACGATTACAGCTATTGGCCCATGCGCCGCTATCTGAACGAGTTTCTGTCCGATCAGCGCGTGATCGACTATCCGAAATGGAAATGGCAGCCGCTGCTGCAACTGGTCATCCTGACCAAGCGGCCCTTTACCTCGGGCGCGGCCTATAAATCGATCTGGAACCATGACAAGGGCGAAAGCCCGCTGATGACGATCACGCGGGACCAGACCGCCAAGCTGGCCTCTGAGATGCAGGCCCGTCATGGCGACCGTGTGATGGTCGATTTCTGCATGCGCTATGGCAACCCGTCGACGACATCCAAGGTCCGGGCGATGGTGGATGCCGGGTGTGACCGGATCCTGTTCGCGCCGCTTTACCCGCAATATGCCGGTGCCACCACGGCCACCGCCAATGATCAGTTCTTTCGCGCCCTGATGGCAGAGACCTGGCAACCCGCCGCGCGCACCCTGCCCGCCTATTATGACCACCCGGCCTATATCGAGGCATTGGCCGGATCGATCGAGCGCGCCTATGCCGATATGCAGACGCGGCCCGATCTGCTGGTCGCCTCCTATCACGGGATGCCGGAACGCTATCTGATGCAGGGCGACCCCTATCATTGCCAGTGTCAGAAAGTGACGCGGCTGGTGCGCGAACGGTTGGGATGGGACGCTGGCCAGATCGTCACGACATTCCAGTCGAAATTCGGACCCGAGGAATGGCTGAAACCTTACACTGTCGAAGAAGTGGCGCGGCTGGCCGAGGCCGGAAAGAAACGCATCGCGGTGATTGCGCCCGCCTTTTCAGCCGATTGCATCGAAACGCTGGAGGAGATCAACGAGGAGATCCGCGAAAGTTTTGTCGAGGCTGGTGGTGAGGAGTTCACCTATATCCCCTGCCTCAACGATGACGATGCCCATATCGACGCGCTGGCGCAGGTGATTGACGAAAACCTGGCTGGATGGATTTAGGCGGCGACCGGTCGGCCCTGAAACAACCGTTCCCCCACACGCACGACGACATGTCCATTGTCGAGCGTCTTCACGAATGTGCCCTGAACCGACACGCATGATCCTAAGAGCCCAACCGAAAATTAAGTTGAGTGATTTCAGCTATTTATGATTCTCTGTGGGTGTTGAACCTGGAGAATACGATGCCTTGGACAGAAATCACTCGGCCCAATTATGATCGACGTGGGGGCCGTTATGCAAGCGGCAGTACCGATGAGGAGTGGGCTTTCGTGCAGCCCTTCATGCCACCCGCTGCCATGGTGGGACGACCTCGCACGACGGATATGCGGGCCGTTTGGAATGCAATCCGGTACATGGCGGCGACGGGGTGCCAGTGGGCGATGCTGCCAAAGGATTTCCCTCCCTTCACCACGGTGCAGTATTTTTTTCTTCCGGCTGCGCGACAGCGGGTTGCTTGACATCCTCAACGAGACCCTGGTTGTCGCTACGCGCCTGATATCAGGCCGGTATGCGGGCCCGACGGCAGGGATTATCAACAGCCAATCAGTGAAAACCACAGAGAGCGGCGGGCCCACAGGTTACGACGCCCCCTCTCAGCGAATGCAAGCATTCGCCTGCCGGGCAATGGGCAAGAAAATAAAGGGCCGCAAGCGCCACATCCTGACCGACACCCAAGGCAATCTGCTGGCCGCAACCACCCATACCGCCGATATCCAGGATCGCGACGGAGCGCCCGGTGTTATCGCACTTGCCTGCGAGAGCTTCCCTGAATTGGCACTTGTTTTTGCCGATGGTGGTTATGCCGGGATCAAACTGCAAGCCGCTCTGAAAGAGATGGACGGACCCACCATCGAGATCGTCAGGCGACCCGCTGGTGTGACCGGCTTTGTCGTCATCGCCCGCCGATGTGTTGTCGAGCGCACATTTGCTTGGCTCGGGCGCTGGCGCCGACTGGCAAAAGACTGGGAAGCTTCGATCGCGTCTGCCGACGCATGGCTGCTCATCGCATCAATATGTCGATCAGCCCGACACATCGCAAGAGCAAGAAAAACAGGTGAATAATTTTGAGGCAGACTCCTAGGCTCAGGACTCATAACTAAAATATGACGGCTGCTGCGAGAGCTATTGCTGAGAGGAATACCTTGGGGCATCGGTTATAGCGGGTTGCCACGCGTCGCCAATCTTTCAGTCTGCCAAACATCCGTTCTGTCCTGTTGCGCCGTCTGTAGCGGCGCTTGTCGTATCGAATGGCCTTGCTGCGTGACTTGCGCCCAGGGATGCAGGGCCTGATGCCCTTGTCTTTCAAGGCTTCTCGGCACCAATCTGCATCATAGCCCCGATCAGCAAGTAACCAGTCCGCATCCGGTAAGCTGTTCAGCAACGCCGCCGCACCCGTGTAATCGCTGACTTGACCAGCAGTGATGAAGAACCGTATCGGGCGGCCGCTGGTGTCCGTGACGGCATGCAACTTGGTGTTCATGCCACCTTTCGTCTGCCCGATGAGACGTCCACGCCCCCCTTTTTCAACCCCATGCTTGAGGCCATGCGGTGCGCTTTGAGATAGGTCGCGTCGATAGAGATCGTTTGATTGTCGGGTGCCTCCGCCGCCAACCCCGTCATGATCCGGGCGAACACCCCCATATCGCTCCCGCTGGCCGGCAAGGCATGCTTTGCATGCCTGAGAGGGGGCGTTTCCAGCGATTATACAGCGTCTTGGGTGGACCATATTCAGCCGGTGCATCAGACCAGCGTAACCCACTTCGGTTGATGAAAATTATGCCGCTCAAACCGCGTCGATCATCGTCACGTGGCTTCCCTCGGCCCTTCGGAAAAAATGGCCGGAGCCGCACCATCCGATCTTCGTTCAGCCAGTAATGATTGCTCATCATGCCCCCAATATTTTGGGAGCTTGAATCACCCAACCATGCAAACCTCAACACAATTTATGGGTCCTGAGCTTAGGTGTTTGATCCCATGGTTTGTTGGTGCGATTCCTTCGAAGGAATGGAAGGACACATTCTGGAACCAGTTCGTCACGGGAGTGCCACGTACCGGTGACCGGCAGTCGTTTGCGTGGCAAATGGCAAGAGGGGACCCACACCGTCAGGGCTGCATTACAGCGATCCACTGCCCGGCGGAGTATTGCGCAGCAATGTCCCGAGAAGGGCAAGCTTCGCTCTCGCAGCTGAGCCGGGAACTCGGCATCAACCCCAAGACGGTTGCGAAGTGGCGCAAACGGGCGACGGTCGAGGATATGAAGACCAGGCCGAAGGAGCCGTGTTCGACGGTGCAGACCGAAGCAGAGGGAGCGATGATCGTTGCCTTCCGGCGTCAGCCGCCAACTCATTGGAGGGCCTCAAAAGGCGCAAGAACGTGCGAAATCCGCGCATGTTTTGTACGAGATTTCCGCCATTTCCGCCGAATTCGGCGTGAGCGCTCACGGGACTTTTCGCAGTCATCTGCACAAGGCCCTGTAAATAAGTCATATTTTTCAGGTGTTTTTGGTGACCCCGGCAGGATTCGAACCTGCAACCTGCCCCTTA
>CAXBGQ010000013.1:0-20587 GCA_963975135.1 uncultured Nioella sp.
ACATGGGCGACAAGGCGCATCCGACGCAGAAACCCGAAAGCCTGCTGCACCGCATTCTGGTGGCAACGACCAACCCCGGCGATGTCGTGCTGGACCCGTTCTTCGGCACCGGCACCACCGGCGCGGTGGCCAAGAAACTCGGCCGTGACTTCATCGGCATCGAACGCGAAGAGGCCTATCGCAAGGTCGCGGAAAAGCGTCTGGCCAATATCCGTAAATTCGACCGCTCCTCGCTGGAGGTCACGCAATCCAAACGCGCCGAGCCGCGGGTGCCCTTTGGCCAGCTGGTCGAACGCGGGTTGCTCAATCCGGGCGAGGAACTGATTTCGCCGCGCGGCAAGGTCGCCAAGATCCGCGCCGATGGTACACTTGTGGTGTCCGACACCAAGGGATCCATCCATCAGGTTGGAGCCAAGCTGGAAGGTGCGCCAAGCTGCAATGGCTGGACCTATTGGCATTTCCGCCGCGACGGCAAGACGGGTCCGAGATGCTGCCCTGATCCACAAAATACCGCCCGTGCCCCATTGGCCGCGTCTGGCCGGGGCACGCTCCTTCCCCGCCGATCCACGGGACCGGCGGGGCTTTTTCATTTCTGGTGGATTGGTCTAGGGTCGGGGCGGAAAACGGTTTTGATTTCGGGATAGGCCATGAAAATTAACGCAGATTTTTCGCAACGCGTGGTGGTGCGGCCCGAGGATTACGCTTGGGTCAGCTCGCCCGCCGCCGGTGTCGACCGGATGATGCTGGACCGGATCGGCGATGAAGTGGCCCGCGCCACGACCATCGTGCGGTTCGCACCCAACAGCCAATTCGACGCCCACACCCATGGCGGCGGTGAAGAATTTCTGGTGCTGGAGGGCGTCTTTTCGGATGAAAGCGGCGACTTTCCGGCCGGCAGCTATGTGCGCAACCCCATCGGCACCGCGCATACGCCCCATATCGGGCCCGAGGGCTGCACCATTCTGGTCAAGCTGCACCAGTTTGACGAAGACGACACCGAACAAAAGGTCATCGACACCCGTGCCATGCCGTTTCATATCGGCTCGGCCCCCGGCCTGACGGTTCTGCCGCTGCATTCCGTGCCCGGCGAAAACGTGGCACTGGTGCGCTGGGCTCCGGGCACGCGGTTTTCGTCACATGCGCATTGGGGCGGCGAAGAGATCTTTGTTATCGAAGGTGTTTTTCAAGATGAGCACGGGCGCTACCCGGCCGGAACCTGGATCAGGAGCCCGCATCTGTCGCGCCACGATCCGTGGTCCGAGGAAGGCTGCCTGATCTATGTGAAAACCGGGCATTTGCAGCCTTAACGCGGCATCGGGTTCTGCGCCTTGTTATAGGCGTGCCAATCGGTGATTTCGGGGTAATACATTGCCCGCCAGCGCCGCACGCGCGGGTTCATCTGCTTGCGCCACACGGGCGGCATTAGCGCCAGCAGCGTCATCACCGGATAGCCATAGGGCAGTTGCGGGGCGTCGGCCTCGGAATAATTCTGCAACAGCGGAAAGCGCCGGTTGGGCTTGTAGTGATGGTCGGAATGGCGTTGCAGGTTGATCAACAGCCAGTTCGACGCCTTATGCGCCGCGTTCCAGCTGTGGCGCGGCTGGGTATGTTCGTATTTGCCCCCGCCCAGATGTTTGCGGGTCAGCCCGTAATGCTCGACGTAGTTCACCAGTTCCAGCTGGAACACCGCCCAGAATGCCTGGGTTGCAAAGAGAAAGAGCCCCCAGATCCCACCGATGGAAAGCGCCAGCACGGCAAAGCCCAGTTCCAGCGCCCAATAGCGCCAGAACGGATTGCTGCGGTGCCACCAGGGCAGGCCCTTGCGCGCCAGCCGGGCCTTTTCGATCTGGAACGAGGACCGCAGGCAGCCGATCAGGACGCGCGGAAAATACCGGTGAAAGCCTTCGTTATAACGCGCCGTGACCGGATCGCGCGGGGTGCCGACATAGGAATGGTGGACCAGCAGATGCTCGGACCGGAAATGCCCATAGAGCACCATGCCCAACAGGATATCGCCCAACCAGCGTTCCTGCCGGTTCGACTGGTGCATCAACTCGTGGCTGTAATTGATCCCGATGGTGCCCGAGGCGACGCCCATCACCAGAAACAGCGCCCATTCCTCGATGCCGGTCAAATGTCCGCTCTGCGTAACATAGATGAGGGTTCCGAAAATGGCGATGAATTGCAGCGGGGCCCAAACGAGCGTGATGGCGCGATACCAGAACAATTGCTCGTCGGGCGTTTCGGGATCGGCGTTTTCAAGGTTCAGCCCGGTCAGCGCGTCCAGAACGCTGAACAGATACCATGTGGCCGCAATCGGCAGGATCAATGTCCAGCCGCCATAAATCGCGGCGATCGCCACCATCGGCAGCAGCCCGAGCGACATCCAGAAGGGCAGCGCGTTGTGGATCTTGGCGACCTGTGCGGGGGCGATCATGGCGGGTGGTTCCTCTGGCTTCTCTATGGGCAGTGTTCTTCAGTTTCCGACTATGCTCAATCCTGAACGAGTGCGCCTTGCGCAAGGTCAAATGCCTTGCGCATGACGGTGGGCAGGTCGGAGGGGCGGAAATCGGCCGCGCCGATGAACGGTCCGGGCGTTTCCTGCGACACGGAGGCTAGCCTGATCGACAGGCGCAGGTGGAAATGGGTGAAGGTGTGGCGCACCTCAAGTGCCGGGTCATGCCAAGTGGCGGGCAAAGGCGGCCTGTGAAGCGGCGGTGTCTCGGCCCAATCGGTGGTCGGCCAGCCCAACATGCCGCCAAGCAACCCTTTCTCGGGGCGGGTTTCCAGCAGCCACGCCCCATCTGCCCGGCGCACAAGATAGACGATACCATGGCGGATGGGCTTGGGCTTTTTCGGGGTCTTGCGCGGCAGGTCGGCGGCGATGCCCACGCGGCGCGCCTGGCACATATCGCGCAGGGGGCAAAGGCCGCAGGCGGGATTGCGCGGGGTGCAGATCGTGGCCCCCAGATCCATCACCGCTTGCGCATGATCACCGGGGCGGTGCGCGGGCGTCAGCGCTTCGGCCCGGGTTCTCAGCGCCGGTTTCGCGGCGGGCAGGGGCGTCTTGATCGCAAAGAGCCGCGCCATGACCCGTTCGACATTGCCATCCATCACCGTCGCGGGCCGGTCAAAGGCAATCGCGGCAATGGCGGCGGCGGTATAGGGGCCGATACCCGGCAAACGCAGCAATTCGGCCTCGGTATCGGGGAAAATGCCGGCATGATCGGCGGTCACCTTCCGGGCGCATTTCAGAAGGTTGCGGGCGCGCGCGTAATAACCAAGCCCGGCCCAGGCGGCCATGACATCGGCATCCTCGGCTGCGGCAAGGTCTGTGACGGTCGGCCAGCGGGCGGTGAATTTGAGGAAATACCCGGTGACGGCACCAACGGTGGTTTGTTGCAACATGACCTCGGACAGCCAGACGAAATAGGGGTCAGGGGACTGAGTTGCCCGATCCGCAGGCCCCACGCGCCACGCCATTTCGCGGGCGTTCGCATCGTACCAGGTCAGCAGAGCCGGGCTGTAATCTTCATCGCGCAAGATTTATCTGCTCCGCTGTCTGTGACGCATTGGTTCTGCCTGTCCGGGCGGCTAGAATAGGGCATCGAAAGGAAGCCCGATGCCTGCCGCCAAACGCACCATGCCCGCGACCCAGAAGCGCCGCAAGCGCGGGTTCGAGCCTGCGTCGAAGCTGGTGACCGGGCAATTGCGCCAGCCGTTCGAAAAACGCGGCTTTTCCGAAACCAAACTATTAACCCACTGGCCCGAGATCGTGGGCGAGGAAACCGCGAAATCGGCGGTGCCGGTCAAGATCCGATACGCACGTGGCGGTGGCTTCGGCGCGACGCTGGTTCTGCTGACCACTGGCGGGCATGCCCTGACGCTGGAGATGCAAAAGGACGCCATCCGGCAAAAAGTGAACGCCTGCTACGGCTATAACGCGGTCAGCCGGATCCAGATTACCCAGACCGCGCCGGTTGGCTTTGACGAAGGTCATGTCCGGTTCGAGGTCAAGCCCAAGGAACCGCCCCGCCCGACGCCCGAAATTCTCAGCGCGGCGCATGAAGCCGCCGACCCTATCAGGGACACCGAGTTGAAACAGGCGCTGGAACGTCTGGCGCGCAACGTGTTGACCAAGAACAGCAATTAGAAGGATGAATTTATGATTCGCAGGTTTGTTTTATCCGGAATTTTCGCCATGACCGTCGCCATCGGCGGCTATATTGTTTTGGGTTTGCTGGGCTCGGGACAGCCATTGATGGCCGCCAATGCGCAGCAGACTGAGGCCACTGACGCCGCCCCGACCGAAGTGGTCGAGATGGTGATGGGGGCCGAGGATGCGCCGATCACGGTGATTGAATACGCCTCCTTCACCTGCCCGCATTGCGCCCGGTTCCACGAGGAGGTCTACCCGGATCTGGTGGCAAACTATGTCGATACCGGCCAGGTGCGGTTCATCCTGCGTGAGATTTATTTCGACCGCTACGGCCTCTGGGCCGGGTTGGTCGCACGTTGCGGCGGGCCGCAGCGTTATTTCGACATATCGGCTCTGCTGATGGAGCAGCAGCGCGAATGGGTTACCGGAGAACCGGCCGAGGTTGCCGCGAACCTGCGCCGGGTCGGCCTGTCCGCGGGCCTGAGCGATGACCAACTGGACGTCTGCCTGACCGATAGCAGCCACGCGCAGGCCATGGTTGAGCTGTCGGTCGCCGAAGCAGAGGCCGATCAGGTCACCGGCACCCCGAGCTTTGTCATCAACGGTGAGCTTTATCCAAACATGAATTATGCCGAATTTGCTGCGGTTCTGGATGGCCTGCTGGAGAACGCCAACTGATGTCCGCCCCGCTTGAGGGTATCAAGGTCGTTGAACTTGCCCGCATTCTGGCCGGTCCCTGGGCCGGTCAGACGCTGGCCGATCTGGGGGCCGAGGTGATCAAGGTCGAAAGCCCCGAAGGCGACGATACGCGCCAATGGGGCCCGCCCTTTGTCGAACGCGACGGCGACCGGTCAGCGGCCTATTTCCATTCCTGCAATCGCGGCAAATCCTCGGTCATTGCCGATTTCCGCACCCGCGAGGGGCAGGATATCGTGCGCGATCTGGCCGCTGAGGCCGATATTCTGATCGAGAATTTCAAACTCGGTGGTCTGGCCAAATACGGGCTGGATTACGAAAGCCTGGCCGCCGTCAAT
Source organism: uncultured Nioella sp. (assembly GCA_963975135.1). Lineage (GTDB taxonomy): Bacteria > Pseudomonadota > Alphaproteobacteria > Rhodobacterales > Rhodobacteraceae > Alterinioella. The sequence continues at coordinate 5,194 of CAXBGQ010000013.1, forward strand.
CCGGGCCTGATCTATTGTTCCATCACCGGGTTCGGTCAGACCGGGCCTTATGCGCACCGGGCGGGCTATGACTACATCATTCAGGGCATGTCGGGCATCATGTCGGTGACCGGCGATCCGCAAGGTCAGCCGCAAAAGGTGGGCGTGGCCGTCACCGATATTCTGACCGGGCTTTATTCGGTGAACGCGATCTTGGCGGCGCTGCATCAGCGCGGCCAAACCGGCAGGGGGCAGCATATCGACATGGCGCTTTTGGATGTGGCGACCGCGACGATGGCCAATCAGGCGATGAATTATCTGGTGACGGGCAAGGCCCCCGAACGGATCGGCAACGCGCATCAGAACCTGACGCCCTATCAGGTGTTCGATTGCGCCGATGGCTGGATCATCATCGCCACCGGAAATGACGGGCAATATCGCCGGCTTTGCGGGCTGTTGGGGCTGGCCGATATGGCCGATGATCCCGATTACCTGACCAATGCCGACCGGATCGCGCATCGCGAGGAAATGACACGACGCCTGACCGCCGCCACGACCCTGCGCGCCAAGGCCGACCTTCTGGCCGCCTGCGAGGCCGAAGGCGTGCCCGCCGGGCCGATCAACGATTTGCAGGAGGTCTTTGCCGACCCCCAAGTGAAGGCGCGCGGCATGCAGATCGCGCCGGGCGGCGTGCCGGGTGTGCGGTCACCGTTTACGTTCTCGGATGCTGAGCTGCGGCTGGATCGGCCTGCGCCGAAACTGGGCGGGGATGGGTGAACGGGGCAAGAAACGTCCCCGAAATCTTAGCCCGCGCAGGCCGAAGCATAGGCCTCTTCGAACAACAACCCCCAGCTGCCGCCGTAGCCGTTGCGCATCATCTCGGCCATATCCTCATAGCCTTCCCAATTGCTGTGGATCAGCTCGACCCGTGTTGTCGTGGCTGTCAGCGGCGTGAATGTGACATCCACCTGACCCGATTTGGTCGCCGGAAGGCCCATGTGAAAATCGAGTTGCAGGTGATGGTTGGGGTCGAATTTGGTGAATGTGCCCCAATGATGTTCGACATCGTCAATCGCGGCCACCCAAGTGCGCATCGATAGTCAGCCGTTTGGCAGGTCCACCGGCCTGCATTTTGGACATCGAGCGTTTATCAAGTGGCCACCACGCGGACATATCGCAGAATATTTCAAACGCCTGCTTTTGCGCACAGGGCACGTCAACGGTCTTTACTACGGGGTCCAGCATCTGGTCATTCCTTCAATTTGGGATCGTGCGGCGACGGACCTCGACGGCATAGGATTCGAGAGCATCGGTCCAGAACTGATCGAGATAACGACGCAGGTGATCCAGTCCATCGCGCCTGACGGAATAGAGGCGGTGGCTGCCTTTGGGGGTCACCTGCACCAATTCGGCGGCTTCCAGTACCTTCAGATGCTGCGAGACAGCCGGGCGGCTGACCGTTTGGCCGCTGGCCAGTTCGGTAACTGTACGTGGCTCCTGCCAGAGGCTTTCGAAAATCTTGCGACGAGTCGGATCGGCCAGCGCGGTCAGGGCATCACTGTAAGTCATGACTTACGTGTAAGCGATGACTTACGTCCCTGTCAAGACGGATTGGCGGTCTTGCCAGGCCACAGCCGGTCCAGCGCCGCATCGAGCGGGCCCCAATCGGCGATCTGCAAACGCACCGGCAGGGTCAATACTCTGGAGCGGTAGCGTTTGGGCAGGCGGACGGCGTCTTTTTCCGTGGTGACAAGCTGTGCTCCGTGCGTCTTCGCCTCGCGTTCGAGGCGGGCAAGCAGGGTGTCGGTCAGCGGCTGGTGATCCGACAGCGCCTCGGCGGCGACAACATTGGCCCCCATGGCGCGCAGGGTGGCAAAGAATTTCTCCGGGTGCCCGATGCCCGCAAAGGCCGCCACGGGCATCCCGCGCAGGGGCATTCCAGTGGGCAAGGGTTCCAGATGACCCGTTAAATGCGGAAGCGTGATCCGTTCCGACCAGCGCGCGCGAAAGGCGTCCTGCGCCCGGTCGGGGCCGATGCTGAGCACCAGGTCGGCCCGCGTGAGGCCCACGGATATGGGTTCGCGCAGCGGCCCGGCCGGGATCACCTTACCATTGCCAAAGCCGCGCGCGGCATCGACCACGACAATCGACAGATCCTTGTGCAGGCCGGGGTTCTGGAACCCGTCATCCAGCAGGATAATATCCGCGCCCTCGGCAATTGCGGCCAGCGCCCCGGCATGGCGGTCGCGAGACACCCAGACCGGCAGGAACGCCGCCAACAGCAGCGGCTCATCGCCGACATCGGCGGCGCTGTCGCGGGCCTCGACCACCCTATGCGGGCCGCCAATCGTGCCGCCATAGCCGCGGCTGACGACATGGGGCCGCAGCCCCCGCGCCGCCAGCCGTTCGGCCAGCGCGATCACCGTCGGCGTTTTGCCGGTGCCGCCTGCATTGAGGTTGCCGACGCAGATCACTGGCACATCGACGCGCGCGCCCGGCCCCTTGCGCAACCGCCGCGCCGTGGCCGCGCCATAAAGCGCGCCAAGCGGTGACAGCAGCGCGCTGAGCAGCCCGGGCGGGCGGTGCCAGAACGCGGGCGGGCGCATCAGGGCGCGATCCGCGCTGTGGTGTCGAGCTGGTCAAACAGCATCTCAAGCGCCCGGTCGGTGACATCGGCCCCGGCTGAACAGACCTCCCATGCGGCATGCGCCAGTTCGGCGGCCTTGTCGGGGTTCAAGAGGTCGTTCACGGCCTCGGCCAGCGACCCCGGCGAGGTGACGAGGCGCGATGCTCCGGCCTCGGACAGGCGCTGAAAGATATCGACGAAATTGGTGACATAGGGCCCATGCAGGATGGCTGAGCCCAGGGCGGCGGGCTCAAACGGGTTATGGCCGCCGATGGGCTCAAGCGAACCGCCGACGAAACTGATGGGCGAGAGGCGATACCACAGGCCAAGTTCGCCCAACGTATCGGCCAGATAGACCTGTGTTTCGGCGTCGGGACGGTCGCCTTCGGAACGCCGGACATAGCTGCATTTATGACGGTCAAGCAGGGCCGCAATTTCATCGGCGCGATTCGGGTGGCGCGGCACCAGGATCAGCAGCAGGCGGTGATTGACGCGCAGCGCCTGAGCATGGGCATCAAGCACCTTCTCCTCTTCGCCGGTATGGGTCGAGGCGGCCAGCCATACCGGCCGGCCATTCAGGTGCTGGGCCATCCGGGCGCGCTCATCCTCGTCGCAGGGCAGGGCGGCGGCACCTTCTTTCAGTGTGCCGGTCACCTGCAGCCGGTCAGCGGGCAGGCCAAGACGGCGCAAATAGCCTGCGGTGATGTCATCCTGCACCTGGGCCAGGTCAAATTTGCGCAACATGCTACGGGCCATGCCACGCAAAAACCGCCACCGGTCATGGCTGGTTTTAGACATGCGCGCGTTGATCAAGACCATCGGCGTGCCACGCGCCTTGGTTTCGCACAAAAGCGCGGGCCAGAACTCGCTCTCGGTCCAGACCGCCATATCGGGCCTCCAATGGTCGAGAAACCGGCGGACCCAGGGCAGCACATCGACGGGAATGAACTGATGCGTGGCGGCAGGCGGTAGCCGGGCGGCCATCACCTGTGCCGAGGTGACGGTACCGGTAGTCACCAGGAAATGCAGCTCGGGCCGTTCTTCCGACATGCGGCGGATCAGTTCCAGCAACGATAGCGATTCGCCGACGCTGGCGGCGTGAAACCAGATCAGCGGCCCTTCGGGGCGCGGGGTCGACGCGATGCCACGGCGTTCATCCAGCCGGGCCGCATCCTCCTTATCCGCCGCCAGCCGGTCGGCCAGCTTGCGTTCGGCAAACCGCGCAGCACGGGCCGAAAACGCCAGATAGGCCGAAAGCGCCAGCGAAAAGCTCATGACTGGCGGCTCAGTTGCCCAGCTCTTCCGTGGGCGAAGCTTCGGTCGTCTCATCGCGCAGACGATGAATATGGGCGATGAAATACCGCATATGGGCGTTATCGACGGTGCGCTGGGCCTCGGATTTCCAAGCGTTATAGGCGCTGGCGTAATCGGGGAACATGCCGACAAGGTGGATCGCGTCGATATCCTTGAAGGCATTGCGGCTGGGGTCGATCAATTCGCCACCAAAGACGAGGTGCAGGCGTTGGGTCATCGGGGCCTCGATATGGGTTGAGGGGTCAGTTTGCGCGCACCCTAGTCATATGGCGTCAAGCGTCAAGCCGGGCGGCGGCGCGCCATCAAGGCGGCGTGCAGGGGGGCACCGGCGGTGATCACGCCAGGTAGGAGCGGCGTGGGGTTGTTGAAGATCAAGGGCGCGCCGTCCCGGTCGGTCACCTCGGCGCCGGCCTCGGATGCGATCAACGCGCCTGCGGCAATATCCCACTCCCATGAATCGCGGAACGTGACCATGCCGTCAAACCGCCCCTCACCGACCAGTGCCATCCGGTAGGCCAGCGACGGGCGATAGGTCCGCGTCGCCAGCGGCAGGCCGCCGGGCCAGTGATCGGCGGCGTAATTGGGGCGCGAGGCCAGGATCTGTGCGCCCGGTTCGTCACCAAGGTGCGAGGCAGTCAGCGGGGCACCGTTCATATGCGCGCCCTGACCGAACGCCGCAGTGAACATCCGGTCCATCATCGGCAGGAACACGACGCCCGCGATAATGCGGCCCGCCTCGGCTACGGCCAGAGAATGGGCAAAGGCGCGGCCACCTTCGATAAAGGACCGGGTGCCGTCGATCGGATCGACAATGAACACGCGGGTCTTGCCAAGCCGCGCGGGACCGTCCTCGGTTTCTTCCGACAGCCAGCCGTAATCGGGACGCGCGGCCAACAGGTCGGTGCGCAGCATGGCGTCGACCTCAAGATCGGCCTCGGTCACCGGGCCATGGCCGCCAGGCTTGTCCCAGATTTTTGGATCCTTGGTCCAATATGTCGCGGCAATGCGGCCAGCACGGAGGGCCGCGTCTGTCAGAAGGGCCAGATCACGCGCCGGCAAGCGTCATCCCCTCGACCAACAGCGACGGGCAGACATGGCTGAGATGGGTCCGCGCGTCATTGCCGGGCACGATGCTCCGCAGCATATCGCGCAGGTTGCCTGCGACGGTGCATTCATTGACCGGATAGGCGATCTGGCCGTTTTCCACCCAGAACCCTGAGGCCCCGCGCGAATAATCGCCGGTATTGGGGTTGATCGACGACCCGATCATGCTGGTGATCAGCAGGCCGGTGCCCATCTCTGCGATCAGATCTTCGCGGCTGGCGGTGCCTTGCGTCAGCGCGACATTCGAGATCGAGGGCGCGGGCGGCGACGAGAGGCCGCGCGCGGCATTGGCGGTCGATTGCAGCCCCAGTTTGCGCGCCGTGGCCAGATCCAGCGTCCAGCCGGTCAGTAGCCCATCCTCGATAATGGCGCGGGTCTGCGTCGGCAGGCCCTCGGCGTCGAACGGGCGTGAGCCCGAGGCACGGGGGCGCAGCGGTTCCTCGATCAGGCTGATGCCCCTGGGCAGAACCTGCTCACCAAGCGCGTCGCGCAGCCATGACGCGCCGCGCGCGATGGCCGATCCGTTCACCGCTTGCAGGATGCTGCCGATCAACGAGCCCGCGATACGTTCGTCAAACAGCACCGGGCAGGCCCCGGTTTTGGGCTGCCGTGCCCCGGCCCGCGCAACGGCGCGTTCGGCGGCGATGCGGCCAACCGTTTCGGCAGGGTCCATATCGGCGCGGTGGATGCGCATATCGCCGTAGTAATCGCGTTCCATCGCCAGGCCCTCGCCGGAAATGGCGACGCAGGACAGGCCGTGATCGGTGCGGGTATAGCCACCGGAAAATCCGTTGGTGGCGGCCAGATGCCGGGTGCGGCGGCCATAACCGGCGCTGCTCGATTGCACCTGGGCGATGCCTTTGACCGCCAGCGCCGCGGCTTCGGCCTGCAGCGCGGTGGCCTCCAGCATCGCGGGGTCAGGTTCGGCACCGGGATCGCACATATCCAGCGCGGCAATGTCCCAGTTTTGTGCCAGTTGTTCCGGGTCGGCCAGGCCGATGGTGGGGTCATCCGGGGCCTCGCGCGCCATGGCGACGGCGCGTTCGGCCATCTCGCGCAGGGTCTCGGGCTTGGTGTCCGAGGCCGAAACGCAGGCCTGCCGCTGGCCCAGAATGACGCGCAACCCGATCTCGACGCCCTCCGATCGCTCGGCATGTTCCAGCCCGCCATTCAGCACCCGGATCGAGGTGGACGTGCCCGCCACCGCCACCGCATCGGCGGCATCGGCCCCGGCGCGGGTGGCCGCGCTCAGCAGATCATGGGCAAGGGCTTCGGGCGATTGAGTCATCGGGCAGATCCTGTTGCGGGGCCAAGGCCAAGACGTAGTGCGCGGTCCGGCGACGCGCAAGCGATACGAAAAACCCCCGGAGCGGCGGGCAGCCGCTCCGGGGGGATAATGTTGCCAACAGGCGGTGTCAGCGCAGCGGCACGCCGTTGGCAGAGACCGAGCCATCTGCCCCGAACAGGATCGAGGAATTGTAGCTGTCAGGCGCGCTGCCCGGAATTGCGAACATGCCCAACATGCCGCGCGCCATGCCCGCCTGCTCCGGCGGCAACAGCCCGGCATTGGTCAGCGTCTGGATCAATCCATTGGCCCCGGTCAGGCTAAGATCGACCGAGCCGACCGGCACCGGAATGATCTGTCCCGGCGTGAAATCGACATCGCCCACCCCGGTCAGCTCGGCACCGCCAAAAGACACTTGCAGGTTGTTCAGCGTCAGTTCGCGCAATTCGCCCGGCGGAGTGGTCATGTTGTCCAACTCATCGGGATCCATGGTCAGAAGATCGACAAAGATCTGCACCGTGCCGCTGACATCCATGATGAACGTGGCGGGGCCACGCGGCACCTGACCACCGGGGTCGACCATGGCCCACAGGCTATCGTCCACCGTCACACCCTGATAGGCGATGGCGGCGGCGAAGGGTGAGGGTTGATCCTCACGCGCCAGCGGCACGTCGATGCTCACCAGCGTGCTGTCGGCGGCGGCGGCCACCGGGAACGGCATTTCACTGCTGCTCATGCTAAAGGCCACTCCCCGGGCCCCAAGTTCATAGCGCATGGCACGATCCGAGATGCCAAAGCCGAAGTTGCCGCCGGTGTTCTCGGCCGCGAAATCGAAGCTTTCTGATTGGTCCTGAAAGGCAATGCGCGCCGACATGGACTCGTAGGTCGCGTTAAGTTCCATCGCGAGGCCGGCGGGGTAGGTCTCGACCATGGTCCAATCGATACCGGTCGGCAGAGTTCCGGAAAAGGTGCTTTCAGACGCTCCCATGATCAGGGCCATATCGATATTGCCGCCACCCGAGGATTGTTTGCTTGGCGTGGTTGGTTGCACCGGCGTAGAGCCGCCGCCGTTACCCTCGCCGTCCGCCGGTTCGCTCGCCTCGAACGCCAGATTAAAGCCGCCGGTCGTGGCCGCGCCCGAAATTGCCAGCACATCGGGGTTGGAGAAATCATATGTATAGGACCCGGCAAAACCCGTCAGCGCCAAGGTGGCGTCAAAATCGGGGATATCGGCCGGGTCGATGCCGGCAAATGTTATATCCTCAAGCTCCAGGCTCTGCATCACGCTGTCCAGCGTCAGCACCTCGGCACTGCCCGAGGCGGTGCCTGCAAAGCCGATCTGACGGAATATGACCGCGATCTCATCCGGGGCGTCGGGATCGTCAATGCCGGTGATCCGGTAGGTCAGAGTGTCCGAGGCCCCGATGGCGACGGTGCCGTCGGGCTGATTTGTCAGTGTGACCTGATCGATCAGGGTTGATAAGGTGACCTCCTCGACCGCGAAAGTGCTTGCAAGATTGGTGAGCACCAGCCCCGAACCGGTATCGGTCACCTGCGCGGTTAGCGGCTGACCGTAATCTGCGGATTGCTGCTGCCACACCGACCAAAGCTCGGTCGCCGTGATTTCGGCAAATGCGGGGCTTGCGGTCAAAAGGGCAGCGGTAGAAAGACTGATTGAAAGGGATTTCATCTTTGACATAACGACCTTCCGAATGTGAATTGCTGATATAAATGTCCGCCTCGGCGTGGCGGGCGTCAAGGTCTCATTGTTTTGGCCTTGAAGCGCAACAAAAATCTGATGTCAGGAGAGTGATATGGGGATGCTGGACGGAAAGACAATGATGATTACCGGGGCCAGCCGGGGCATCGGAGCCGCCGCCGCGCGGGTCTTTGCCGAGGCCGGGGCCAATGTCTGCCTGCTGGCGCGATCGCGCCATGACATCGCCGATATCGCCGGGCAGATTGGCAATAAGGCGCTGGCCATTCCCTGCGACGTCAGCCGCTACTGGGAGGTGGAGGCCGCCGTGCGGGCCTGCGTGGAAACCTTTGGCCGGCTCGATATCCTGATCAACAATGCCGGCGTGATCGAACCGATTGAAAGCCTGATGGATGCCACCCCGGACGCCTGGGGGCATGTCATTGATATCAACGTCAAAGGCGTGTTTCACGGCATGCGCGCGGCGCTGCCGGTGATGATGGCCGAAGGCGGCGGCACCATTCTGACCATCAGTTCCGGTGCGGCGCATGGTGCAATGGAAGGCTGGAGCGCCTATTGCACCTCCAAGGCAGGGGCCGCGATGCTGACGAAATGCGCCCACCGGGAAGGGGCGGCACATGGCATTCGTGCCATGGGCCTGTCGCCCGGCACCGTTGCCACGCAGATGCAGCGCGAAATCAAGGCCAGCGGCGTGAACCCGGTCAGCCAACTGGATTGGGACGCGCATATTCCCGCCGATTGGCCGGCCAAAGCCCTGTTGTGGATGTGTTCGCCCGACGCAGACGCGTTCCTGGGTGAGGAAATCTCGCTGCGCGACGAGGATATTCGCCGCCGCGCGGGGCTGATTGCATGATCGACCTGACCCGCGAGGGCGGGCTGTGGGTGATCACGCTCAATCGCCCCGACAAGGCCAATTCGCTGACCTCAGAAATGCTGGTGGAGCTTTGCGAATTGATCGAGGCGGGCGCAGGTGACCCGGACCTGCGGGCGCTTGTTCTGACAGGTGCCGGCGACCGGGTGTTTTCCGCCGGGGCCGATTTGGAAGAGGCGCGCGCGGGGCTTGCGACATCGACGCTGTGGGAACGGCTGTCATCGGCCGTCGCGGCGCTGCCCTGCCTGACCATCGCGGCCTTGAACGGGACGCTGGCGGGGGGCGCTTTCGGCATGGCGCTGGCTTGCGATTTACGCATTGCGGTGCCCGGCGCGCGGTTCTTTTATCCGGTGGCGAAACTGGGGTTTTTGCCGCAACCCTCGGACCCTGTCCGGATGGCGGCGCTGATCGGCCCGGCGCGTGCGAAACTGGTTCTGCTGGCCGGGCAAAAACTGTCGGCGGAAGAGGCGCTGGCATTTGGCCTGATTGACCGGATCGAGCCCGGCGACGTGGTGCAGGCCGCGCGTGATCTGGCGGGTGACGCGCTGGCGGGTGACCGGGATGTGCTGCGCACGATCAAGGCGATGTGCGCGGCGGCGGGGTGAAGCCCGCCTGCGCAGACGGGCGGCGATGGGCAAGGACGGTATGGCAGATATTGAACAGATTGACGCGCTGGTCATAGGCGCGGGGCCTGCCGGGTTGATGGCGGCAGAAGCGCTGGCGGATGCCGGGCGGCAGGTGGTCATCGCAGAGGGCAAACCCTCGGTCGGGCGCAAGCTGTTGATGGCGGGCAAGTCGGGGCTGAACCTGACACGCGCGGAACCGGCGGACCGGTTTTTGGCGAACTATGCGGAGGCGGTGGAATGGCTGCGCCCGATGCTGGCGGCGTTTGGCCAGGCGGATGTGATGCAATGGGCCGAGGCGCTCGGGCAACCGGTGTTTACCGGATCGTCGGGGCGGGTGTTTCCGGTCTCGATGAAGGCCTCGCCGCTGTTGCGCGCCTGGCTGAACCGAATTCGCGCCGATCTGCGCCTGAAATGGCAATGGCGCGGCTTCGCGGGCGATGCGTTTTCGTTCGACACGCCATCCGGCACGGCCCTGTTGGCCCCGCGAGTCGCCGTGCTGGCGCTTGGCGGCGGCTCCTGGGCGCGGCTCGGCTCGGATGCGGCCTGGGTGCCGTGGCTGGCGGAGAAGGGCGTTCCGATCTCGTCCCTGGCCCCGGCGAATATGGGGTTTTCGGTGGATTGGTCGAATCACATGACCAAGCATTTCGGCGCGCCGGTCAAGGGCTGCGCGCTGTCGGTCGGGGATCAGACGGTGCGGGCGGAGTTTGTAATCTCTGAGCGCGGCGTCGAGGGCGGCGGCATTTACGCGCTATCACGTGCCATTCGCGAGGGTGGGCAGCTGGTGCTGGATCTGATGCCGGATCTGAGCCTTGAAGAGTTGGCGGCCCGGCTGGCGCGCCCGCGCGGCAAGGCGAGTCTGGCGACGCATCTGCGCAAGGCGTTGTCGCTGACCGGCGCGCGCGCCGCGCTGCTGAACGAATGGGGCCGGCCCTTGCCCGAGGGCGCGGCGCTGGCCGGGCTGATCAAGGCCTTGCCTGCGCAATTGACCGGCCCGCGTCCGATGGATGAGGCGATTTCCACGGCAGGCGGTGTCGCCCGCGCGGGCGTAGATGACGGGCTGATGCTGCGGGCGCTGCCGGGCGTGTTCTGCGCCGGGGAGATGCTGGATTGGGAGGCCCCGACCGGCGGCTATCTCATGACCGGATGCCTGTCGACGGGGCTCTGGGCCGGGCAACATGCGGCCCGGTGGGATCATTCGCCAAGCGCGCGGATATAGGCCGGGCGGTCTCGCATCGCGGCGGCGAAATCGCGCAGGCGATCCTCGACCACCGGAAACTTGGCGCTGATCGCCCACCCGATGCAATGCGTCAGCAGGATATCGGGGATGGTCATGGTGTCGCCCATCAGGAACGGGCCATCCTCGGACATGCGGGCGACCATGCGCGCCTGAGAGCGGGCAAATTCCCATTTCAGGCTGTCCTTGACCTCTGGAACGCGGTGCTCTTCCGGCAGGATGAAGGAATGCCGGGCGGCGGCCCACAGGATCTGATCGAATTCGTCATTGATGAACTGGGTCAGGCTGTCCTGCCGGGCGCGCTGCAATGTGCCGGGCGGATAGGTGAGCGCCTGATGCTTGTCGGCCAGATAGGTCAGGATGGCGATGGAATCGGTGATCGGCACGCCGCCCACCACCAGCACAGGAACCTTGCCCGCCGGGTTGAATTCAACCACCTCATCGGCATGCGGCGGGGCCACGACATGTTCATAGGGTTGTTCAAGTTCTTCCAGCATCCACAGAACGCGGAGCGTGCGGGTGCGGATGGGTCCGATGACACGGTACATTTTGGTCCTTTCCTAACGACCGGCGCGTGCGGCGACCGAGGCCAGCCGGATCAGCGCGCGTTCCATTAATGCGGCCTGCGGGGCCTGTTGGGTTGACCGCAGGGTCAGATCGGTATCGAGCAGGGTGCCCTGCGCGGCCTCAAGCCGGGCCACACCCCACAGCCCCGCCTGCCGGATCATCCTGTCGCGGCGCGGCCCGTAGATGGGCGGGCGCAGGTCCGCGACACCGGCAGAGGCCCCGCCGGGATGGATCGCCGCCCCATAAAGGCCGCGAAAATGGCGCAGCGCCTGAATACAGAGCGTGACGGGCAGAACGCCCTGACCGGAAAGCCGCTGCATCAACGGACCGATTTCGCCCACCCGGCCTTCGGCTGCTGCATTCAGGATATCATCGACACCGGCCTCGATCGTCGAGGGCGCGCAGGCGGCGATATCGTCAGAGGTGACGGGCGCGGGGTCGTTTAGCTTGTAAAGCGCCAGTTTCTCGATCGTCTGGCGAAAATCGCCGGGATCCAGCGCCTGCGCCAGCGCGGTCAGCTCGGCCATGCCGTCGCGACCAACCTCGGCGACACCGGATTTGCGCAACGTCGCCTCGATCTCGGCCTGCGACGGCGGATCGTCGTAGATGCCGATGGCATAGGCGCGTTTGTGTGTCTCGAACAATTTGCGCAGGGCCGATCTTGCGGTCAACACCTTGGCAGTGACGACGATCTGCGCATCGCCCGGTTGCCAGTCGGCCAGCGCCTGTTTGACCACCGGCGCCAGCCCATCGGCGGCATCTTCCACAAAGGCCACACGCGGACCGGGGAAAAAGCCCACGGCGCGGATGGCATCGGCCAGCATCGCCTTGTCGCTGCGCAATTCGCTTGCGGGAATACGGGTCAGGCGCATTTCCTCTTCGGCACCGGGGCCGAGCAGTTTTTCGAGCACATCCTGCCGTTTAAGCGCCACCCGCATGGCATCGGCACCGTAGAGCAGCAGGCCCGCGGCAGACGTATCGGGGGCGTTGAAATAGGCCGCCGCATCGCGGGTTGTCAGCTTCATGAAAAGCGGCTGGAGGCGGCCAGCAGGCGCGAAACCATTTGATCGGCCAGCGCGGTCATCAAGCGGTCCTCGGCATCGCGTTCGGCCGATGCGGTGGCCACCGAGGTGCCGGTGGTCGAATAGGCCGTAAAGGTCGATACGCTATCAGATATTACCTCTGCATCGGTGGCCAGATCGGTCAGGGTAAAGGTGACCGTGCCGGTAATGTTGATCCGCGTGATATCATTGGCACCGGTAATCGCGAGGTTGGTTTCCGATGTCTCAAGCGTGTAGTCCAGCCCGAAGGCAGCGGCATCGGGACGGCCAAGCCGTTCCTCAAGCCGGGACACCAGAACAAAGCCCAACCGCGTGTCGGGGGCCGCCACCTGCACCCGGTCCCGCAACGCCAGACCGGCCCCGCCCGGCGCATAGACCGGGGTGAAACCGCAGGCCCCCAGGGGTGCTGCGACCAGAAGGGTCAGGAATTTTCGGCGGTCAGATGACGACATTGATGATGCGGCCCGGCACAACGATAAGCTTTTTGGGTGCGCCCCCGTCGAGCGCCTTGACCACAGCCTTGTCCGCCAGCGCCAGTTTTTCAACCTCTTCCTTCGCCATATCCTTGGGGACGGTGATTTCCGAGCGGCGTTTGCCGTTGATTTGAATGGGCAACGTCACCGTATCCTCGATCAGCATCGCGGCATCGGCGACGGGCCAGGGGGCCAGCGCAATCAGGCCGTCGCCACCCTGATGGCTCCAGATCTCCTCGGCCAGATGCGGGGTCATGGGCGACATGAGCTGTGCCAGCGTGCGGATGGCGGTTTTCTGCGCGCCCGCCCCGGCCTTGGATTTCGCCAGCGTGTTGGTAAAGGCATAAAGCTTGGCAATCGCGGCGTTGAAGCCGAAACTTTCGACACCCATCGTCACGTCACGGATGGTTTTATGCATCTCGCGCATGAGGTCGTCGTCACCTTCGCCGGTCTGCGCCGGGTCCATTGCGGCGATTCTATCGCACAGCGTCCAGACCCGGCCGAGATGTTTATAGGCGGCATCGGCCCCCGAGGCGGTCCATTCCACGTCGCGTTCGGGCGGCGAATCGGACAGGACGAACCAGCGCGCGGTGTCGGCCCCGTAGGCCTCGATGATGTTCAGCGGATCGACGACGTTGTTTTTCGACTTCGACATCTTGGCCGACGGGATGATTTCGACCGCCTCACCGGTGGCCCCCAGACGCGCGCCGCTTTCGTGGATCTCGACATCTTCGGGGAAATGATAAACCGGGCGGTCATTTTCATCGCGGGTGGTGTAGATCGCGTGCGTAACCATGCCTTGCGTAAAGAGCGCATCAAAGGGTTCGGCGCATTTCGCGGGCAAATGGCCGGTCTTGTGCATCGCGCGGGCGAAGAAGCGGGAATAGAGCAAGTGCAGGATCGCGTGTTCGACGCCGCCGATATACTGATCGACATTCATCCAGTATTCCGCATCCGCCAGATTGGTCGGCGTATCCTCACGCGGCGCGGTGAAGCGGGCGAAATACCATGAACTGTCGACGAAGGTGTCCATCGTGTCGGTCTCGCGCTTGGCCGCGCCACCGCATTTCGGGCAAGGCGCGTCGCGCCAGGTGGGATGCCGGTCCAGCGGATTGCCGGGAATGTCAAAACTGACATCCTCAGGCAACTTGACGGGCAGGTTTTCCTTGGCCTCGGGGACCACACCGCATGTGTCGCAATGCAGCACCGGGATCGGGCAGCCCCAGTAGCGTTGCCGGGAGAGCCCCCAATCGCGCAGGCGGTATTTGGTGACGCCTTGGCCCCAGCCGTGTGATTCGGCGTATTCGATGGTGGCGTCGATGGCTTCCTGCCCCGTTGCCACATCCAGCCCGGCAAAATGATCGACCCAGTGCACCTTGTCGGTTTTGGGCGGCACAAAGGCCGTGTCCGTGACCGGCGCAGGATTATCCTGCGCAAAGAAGGTGTCGATCACCGGCAAGTCATATTTGCGACAGAAATCCAGATCGCGCTGGTCATGGGCCGGGCAGGCGAAAATCGCGCCGGTGCCGTAATCCATCAGGATGAAATTGGCGATCCAGACCGGCAATTCCCAATCCGGGTTCAGCGGATGCCGCACGCGGATACCGGTGTCGAACCCCAGTTTCTCAGCCGTTTCAATGGCTTCCTCTGTGGTGCCGCCCTTGCGGCATTCAGCAACAAATTCTGCGGCTTCCGGGTTTTCCGCCTCAAGCGCCCTGGCAATCGGATGATCGGGCGAGATGCCGACAAAGCTTGCGCCCATCAGCGTATCGGGCCGGGTGGTGTAGACTGAAATCGGGTCGCCGCCATCGACACGGTCAAATCCGAACTCCAGCCCGCGCGATTTGCCGATCCAGTTTTCCTGCATCAGGCGGACCTTGGCGGGCCAGTTGTCCAGCCCCTCCAGCGCCTCCAGCAATTCTTCGGAATAGGCCGAGATGTTGAAGAACCACTGTGTCAGCTCACGCCGCTCGACCAATGCGCCCGACCGCCAGCCGCGCCCGGCCTCGACCTGTTCGTTGGCCAGCACCGTCATATCGACCGGATCCCAGTTCACCACCGCGTTCTTGCGATAGATCAGCCCGGCATCCAGCATGTCGATGAACATGGCTTGCTGGTGGCGGTAATAATCGGGGTGGCAGGTGGCGATCTCGCGGCTCCAGTCCAGCGAAAAGCCAAGCGGCTTCATCTGCGCCTTCATGTCGGCGATATTCTGGTAGGTCCAGGTGGCGGGGTGGATGCCCTTGGCCATCGCCGCATTTTCGGCGGCCAGACCGAAAGCGTCCCAGCCCATCGGATGCAGCACGTTATGCCCGGTCGAGGATTTGTAGCGCGCGATCACATCACCCATCGTGTAGTTGCGCACATGGCCCATATGGATGCGCCCCGACGGATAGGGGAACATCTCCAACACGTAATATTTCGGCTTGTCCGCGTCGCGTGTCGCCTGAAAGACACCGGCGTCATCCCAGGCCTTTTGCCATTTCGGTTCGGTCACACGCGGGTCAAAGCGGGCCATGGTCTGTTCCTCGGGTCTG
>CAXBGQ010000014.1:0-20211 GCA_963975135.1 uncultured Nioella sp.
ATCGCCGAGAAGATGCCCATTTCGGTGAAATTGGGCTCGCGGTTCAGGATGCGGATGATATCGGCGTATTCATCGGGCGACAGCCCATGCGCGGCGATAAGGTCGGGCGTGATGGCCGGTTCCTGCATGGTGGTTTTGTCCCTCAAGGCTGCTTTCGCGCCTCTTTAGGCCAAGGCTCGCGCGGGGGAAAGGGGCCAGAGGTCGCGGGGAGCGGGAAGGGTGGGGTGCCAGGTTTGCCCGGAAAACACGCAGCCGCCCGTCGACTGACGAAATGGCGGGCATTGGGGCGCGCTTTTTGGACCGACCGGTTGAAACTCTTGGCCCCGGTCTTGGCGAACGGATCAGCGGGCTTCATTCTGGTCGGGCCGCAAGATGGCGTGACCGGCCACACCAATCCGGCGGTTTGAACAAAAATTACGGCGGAAGGTCTGTAGAAAAAAAGAGGCCGAGCAAAAGCTCGGCCAAAGTCCAACAGGGAGGTAGTGAGAGCAACAGCGTTGCGCCTCACTGCTTATCCAATTAGTCAGCCGGGTTTGCCCAATCAAGGGATAATTCGCTCTGGCGGTGCATTGCTGCCATGCACGTTGCACATGGCTCACAGTATCGCCCGTGCCGTCAGCCCTGTTTTTCGCGGCGGCGGCGGCGGTGGGCGATGATCTCTTCGGTGACGAAATCGCGGAAATTCTCGATGCGTTTGGAATGACGCAGCTCTTCCGGATAGGCCAGGAAAACCGGCACCTCATTGCTTTCGACATCGGGCAGAACGCGCACCAGATCGGGGAAATCATCGGTCAGGTAATCGGGCAGCAATCCGATGCCCAGATGGTGCAGCACACCCTGCAAGACGCCGAAATAATTGTTCACGGTCAGGGTGCTGCCGACTTCATAGGCCAGTATTTGGCTGAGCAGCGTGGCCCCGGCGCTGACCTGTGCGGCGTTGACGGCCTGGCTGATCAGGCGGTGCTGGCTCAGATCCTCCAGCGTCGCGGGCGCGCCATGTTCGGCGATATAGGTGGGGCTGGCATAGAGGCACATGCGCACCGACATCAGTTTCTTGCGGATCAGGTCGGCCTGGCTCGGTTCTTTCATCCGGATCGCGACATCGGCCTCGCGCATCGGCAGATCCAGCACATGTTCCTCCAAAATCAGGTCGATCTTGATATGCGGCGAGGTTTTGTAAAGCTGCGGCAGGCGCGGGGCCAGCCATAACAGGCCAAAGCCCGCCGTGGTGGTGACACGCAATTGGCCGAACACTTCCTCTTCGCTGTCGCGGATGCGGGCGGCGGCGGTATCGAGCCGTTTGGCCATGGATTTGGTGGCGTCGAACAAAAGCTCGCCCTGTTCGGTCAGGATCAGCCCGCGCGCGTGGCGGTGAAAAAGCGTGGTATTCAGGCTTTCCTCCAGCGCGCGCACCTGGCGGCTGACGGCCGATTGGCTGAGGTGAAGCGTGTCGCCCGCATGCGTCAGGCTGCCGGCATCGGCAACGGCATGAAAAATACGCAGCTTGTCCCAGTCCATTGGGGCACCCGTCCTGTCTTGGTCATTGGGATCATTGTTTCGCCAAACGCAACCTAGCCAAGTTGGATTGATTTTCAACGGCCAATGCGCGGCAGGGCTGCAAAGAGTGCTTGAAAGGTCACACATGTTGACCTATAATGGACGAAACCGTCGCACCGTCTGGGAGGGCTGCATGGGTCTCGCGCATATCTCGCTTGAGGATCGTTTCGATCTCGAAAAATCACCTGTCCTGTTGAATGGCACCCAGGCGCTGGTGCGGCTGATGCTGATTCAGAAATGGCGCGATGCGCAGGCGGGCCTGAACACCGCCGGGCTGGTCACGGGCTATCGCGGATCGCCGCTTGGCGCGGTCGATTTGCAGATGATGAAGGCGGAAAAGCTGCTGACGGCGGCCGATATCGTGTTTCAGCCGGGCCAGAACGAGGATCTGGCCGCAACCGCGCTTTGGGGCGCGCAGCAGGCCGAATTGCGCGGTGAGGGCAAATATGACGGCGTCTTTGGCCTTTGGTATGGCAAGGGGCCGGGGGTGGATCGCACCGGCGATGTGATGCGCCATGTGAACATGGCCGGAACCTCGCGCTATGGCGGCGTCTTGATGGCGATGGGTGACGATCATACCGGCGAAAGCTCGACCGTGTGCCACCAATCCGACTGGGCGCTGGTCGATGCCCATATGCCGGTGCTCAGCCCCGCGGGCGTGCAGGAGATTCTCGATTATGGCGTTTACGGCATAGAACTCAGCCGCTTTGCCGGGGTCTGGGTCGGCCTCAAGACGATGAAGGATACCGTTGAGGCGACATCGGTGGTCGATGGCAGGCCCGACCGGATGTCCTTTGTGACGCCCGATTTCGACATGCCGCCGGGGGGGCTGAATATCCGTCTGGGCGATCACTGGATCCCGCAGGAGGAACGCCTGCTGGCCCATAAACGCTTTGCGGCGGAGGCGTTCGCCCATGCCAACAAGATGGACAAGCGCATGGTGGGCAAGCCCGGTGCCAAGATCGGCTTTGTCGCGGCGGGCAAGAACTGGCTCGATCTGGTGCATGCGCTGGCATTGCTTGGCATTGGCGAAGAGGAGGCCGAGCGGCTCGGGGTGACCACCTACAAGGTCGGGCAGACCTGGCCTTTGGACATGAAGGGGTTTCACGACTGGGCCGAGGGGCTGGATCTGATCGTGGTGGTCGAGGAAAAGCGCAAGCTGATCGAGGTGCAGGTCAAGGAGGCGATTTTCGACGACCGTCAGGGCCGCCGGGTTTACGGGTTCATGAAAGACTACGAGGTTCTCTTTCCCACCCATTTCGCGCTGGACCCCAATGATATCGCCGTGAAACTGGGCGAGATCCTGATCGAGGAAGGCCGCGGCACCGACCGGATCACGGCAGGCATCGCGATGGTGCGCGACGCGATGCGCGCCAATAACGCGCCGGAACTGGCAACAAGGCTGCCGTGGTTCTGTTCCGGCTGTCCGCATAATACGTCGACGAAAGTGCCCGAGGATGCACGCGCAGGTGCAGGCATCGGCTGTCACTTCATGGCCAAATGGATGGACCGCAACACCGAGGCCTATACCCATATGGGCGGCGAGGGGGCCAACTGGATGGGCGAGGCCCCGTTTTCGACGCGGGCCCATGTGTTCCAGAACCTGGGCGAAGGCACCTATAACCATTCCGGCATTCTGGCGATCCGGGCCGCGCTGTCTGCGGGCACCAACATCACCTACAAGATCCTCTTTAACGATGCCGTGGCGATGACGGGCGGCCAGCCCAATGAGGGCGACCTGAGCCCGGAACGCATCGCCCATGAGGTCAAGGCGATGGGGGTCGCGCATATCGCATTGATTTACGACCCCAAGGAAGAGATTGATTTTGCAGGATTTCCCAAGGGGCTGGAGCGTCATACGAGAGACCGACTGATGGCCGTGCAGGAACGGTTTCAGGTGATAGAGGGCGTCAGCGTCATCATCTATGTGCAGACCTGTGCTGCCGAAAAGCGCCGTCGCCGCAAGCGCGGGCTTTTTCCCGACCCCGACATGCGCGTCTTTATCAACCCTGATATCTGCGAAGGCTGCGGCGATTGCGGGGTGCAGTCCAATTGCGTGTCAATCGTGCCGCTGGAAACCGAGCTGGGGCGCAAGCGGGCCATCGATCAATCCTCCTGCAACAAGGATTTTTCCTGCGTGAACGGGTTCTGCCCGTCTTTCGTGACCGTCTCGGGCGGCACCATCCGCAAGGAGGCTTCGGCCTCGGTCGATATCGGGCATCTGCCCGCGCCCGACCTGCCCGCGATCAACGGCACCCATAACATCGTCATCACCGGCGTCGGCGGCACCGGCGTCGTGACCATCGGCGCGGTGCTGGCGCAGGCGGCGCAGCTGGACGGCAAGGGGGCCGGCATGATCGAGATGGCGGGGCTGGCGCAAAAGGGCGGCGCGGTCCATATCCATCTGCGGCTGGCGGAGACACCCGAGGATATCAGCGCCATCCGGGTCGCCGTGGGCGAGGCCGATGCCGTGATCGGCGGCGATCTGGTGGTGACGGCGGGGGCCAAAACGCTTGGGCTGATGACGACGGGGCGCACGCGCGCGGTGGTGAACGCGCATGAGATCGTCACCGGCGATTTTACCCAGGATACCGAATTTCGCATTCCGGTGAATGACTTGGAGCTCGCGCTTCAGGCGCGCCTTGGCGACGGGCTGGCGCTGTTCGACGCCTCTGATCTGGCGCGGATTTTGATGGGAGATTCGATTTTCTCGAACATGATGATCCTTGGGGCAAGCTGGCAGATGGGACTGGTGCCGCTGTCCGAGGAAGCCATCTTGCGCGCCATCGAGCTGAATGGGGCCGCGCCCGCGCGCAACAAACAGGCGTTCGAGCTTGGTCGGTGGGCGGTGCTGAACCCCGACGAGGCGGGGCGCATTGGCGGGGCCGATGTGGTTGCGTTGCCGAAAACGCTGGAGGAGCGGATTGCCTATCGCGCGACGCATCTGACGGCCTATCAAAGCGCCCGGTTGGCGCGGAAATACCGGCGGCTGGTCGACAGTGTGGATGATCTGGCGCTGCGCGAGGCGGTGGCTTTGGGCTATCACAAGCTTCTGGCCTACAAGGATGAATATGAGGTGGCGCGGCTGCATCTGGAGACCGAGGCCAAGGCGCGGGACCAGTTCGACGGCGATCTGAAGCTCACCTATCATCTGGCCCCGCCGCTCTTGCCCGGGCGCGATGCGGGCGGGCGTCCGAAAAAGAGGGAATTCGGGGCCTGGATTGGCGGACTCTACAAGGTTCTGGCGCGGATGAAGCGGCTGCGCGGCACGCCGTTGGATCTGTTTGGCTATACCGGTGAGCGGCGGATGGAGCGGCGGTTGGTCAGGGAATATGAGCGCGACATGGCCGAAGTGCTGCGCGATGTGACGCCCGAGACGCTGGCGCTGGCCGTCGAGCTGGCCGGTTTGCCGCGCCAGATCAAGGGGTTCGGGCCGGTGAAGGCAGCCAATGCGGCGGCGGCTGCGGTGCGGCGCGGCGAATTGCTGGAGGCGTTCCGGGCCGGTGGTCCGGCGGTGGCGACGGCGGCGGAGTAACGGGGCTTTAACCAAATTGAGGCGCTGGCGCGCCGCTGGTTTTTTGGTCTGCGCGGCGAGGCAATGCGCGGGATTTGCGGCGTTTTTAGGAAGGTCGCGTTTTTGAGTATTTTGACAAAGAAGAAGATCAGGCCTTGCGGATGAAATAGGCGGTGGCCTGTGGCCGGACCTCATCGCCAAGGTAGGCGTGGCCCTGTTCGGTGCAGAAATGCGGCACGTCAATGGCGGCGGCCGGATCGTCGGCCAGAAGGCAGGCGATTTGGCCCGGTTGCAGCTGGATCAGGCGTTTGCGTAGCCTGAGGACGGGCAGGGGGCAAAGCAGGCCGATGGCGTCGATGGTGAGATCTGCGGTCATGGCGGGCATTTAGGCAGGCCGGGGGCGGTTGTCCATGTCAATATCGGGCGCATCGGGGCGGTGTTTCGCCATAGCCTTGCCCGAATTATCCGCTAACCTGTGGATCATGGATGGGCAGAGCAGCGATACCATGACCGATTTATCCCAGAAAGTGCGCGCGCGGCGGGTGCTTTATATCCCCGGTTTTGACCCGGTGCCGGCGCGCAAATACCGCGAGCGATATCGGCGCGAGGCGGGCGAGCAGGGGCGGATCTCGGGCTACGGGATTGCCCTGTCCAAGCAACAGGTCGAGGGGCCGTTTGGCTGGCATGTCGAGACCGAGATTGACGGTCAGAGCACCCGCGCCGATATCGAGGTTCTGGTCTGGGCCGATATCGTCAAGGACAGCATGGCGCATGGTATTCTCGCGACCTATTGGCAGCTTTTGCGCACGGCATGGGCCTATATCGGATCCGGCGCGCTGTTTCGTCTGTTTCGCTTGCGCAAGGGGCCGGTGATCGCGGCGCTTTACCCGGTGTTTTTCTTGCTTGGACAGCTTTTGATCGCGGTTTTGGCCGGGGTCGGGATGGCCGTGCTGGTGGCCTGGTTGGGCGTGGTTCTGACCGGTGTGCCGCTCTCGGTGTTCGGGATGGTCGCGGGCGCAGTTACGATCTGGGCGATTCTGGCGCTGTTCAAGCGCTATGATGGCAAGGTTCTCGCCTATTACCTGATGCATGATTACGCCTTTACGGCGCGCCATGGCGGGGCCAATCCGCCCGCTTTGGAGGCGCGGCTGGAGGAGTTCAAGACCCGCGTCATTGAGGCCATGGCCTCGGATGCCGATGAGGTTCTGATCGTGGGCCACAGTTCCGGGGCGCATCTGGCGGTGAATGTGCTGGCCGATCTGTTGCGCCAGCGCCGGTTGCCGGTGGAGGGGCCGGTGCTGTCGTTTCTGTCGCTTGGCCAGGTTGTGCCGATGGTGTCGTTCCTGCCGAAAGCGCGCAAATTGCGCGGCGATCTGGAATATCTTTGTCAAAGCGACGCGCTGACCTGGGTCGATGTCACCGCGCCCGGCGATGGCTGTGCCTTTGCGCTCTGCGATCCGGTCAGCATCTCGGGCGTGGCCCCGGCGGCGGGCAAACGCTGGCCGCTGGTGATCTCGGCGGCGTTTTCGCAGACCCTGTCGCCCGCGAAGTGGAAGGCGCTGCGGTGGCGGCTTTTCGAGCTGCATTTTCAGTATCTCAACGCTTTTGACCGGCCGGGCGATTATGATTATTTCCAGATCACCGCCGGGCCGCAGACGCTGGCTGCCCGGTTTGCCGGACGCGCCCCGTCGAAAAGCCGCATTGAACGCGCGGTGAACCGGTTTACGGATAGGTGAATGACCCCGCCCAAGCCGCCATCCCGCCCGGACCGTGTCTCGCTGTTGCGCTATCTCAGGCTGTTTCGGCAGGACATCCTGTCGGCGCAGCCGGCGCGGCTCTATCATGCCTGGATGGCCGAGTTCCGGACGCCGTTTTTCCGCAGCTACATGGTGAACGATCCGACGCTGATCGATCTGGTGCTGAAGGAACGCCCGGATGATTTTCCGAAATCCGACCGGATCGGCGAGGGGCTGCGGCCCCTGTTGGGGAACTCGGTGTTCCTGACCAATGGCGAGACCTGGAAACGCCAGCGCCGCATCATCGATCCGGCCTTTGAGGGAGGGCGGCTGCGCGATACGTTTCCCGCCATGTGGGCCGCCGCCGAGGCCGCCTGTGCGCGGATCGGGGCCGGGGAAGTGGAGGTCGAGGCCGAGATGAGCCACGCGGCGGCGGATGTGATTTTCCGCACGCTGTTTTCGATCCCGATCGAACATGAGGTGGCGGCCGAGGTTTTCACCCAGTTTCGGGAATATCAGCGCACGCAGCCCTTGTTGAACCTGGCGGCGTTTCTGCCGCTGCCCCGGATCGTGCCGCGCGGGCATCGGCGGGTGACAAGGCAGACGGCGCGCGCCATTCGGCAGTTGATTACGGACCTGACGACCGAGCGCATGGCGGCGATCGAGGCGGGTACCGCGCCCGACGATCTGGCGACCAAGATCATGACCACGGCGGATCCGGAAACGGGGGAGACCTTCAGCGCCGGGGAAATGGTCGATCAGGTGGCGATCTTTTTCCTGGCGGGGCATGAAACCAGCGCCTCGGCGCTGGCCTGGACGCTTTACCTGATGGCGATCTACCCCGAGTGGCAGGACAAGGTGGCGGCAGAGGCGGACGTGCTTGGGACCTGCGATTTCTCTGTGATGTCGAAGCTGCGGCTTTCGCGCGACGTGTTCCGCGAGGCATTGCGGCTTTATCCGCCGGTGCCGATGATGGTGCGCGAGACGACCTGCCCAGAGGTGTTCCGCAAGCGCGATGTGAAACCCGGCGCGCAGGTGGTTCTGTCGCCTTGGCATCTGCATCGCCATGACCGGCTGTGGGACAATCCCGATGGCTTTGATCCCGCCCGGTGGGGCACCGAGAATGGGCGCGCCTGCATGCGCAAGGCCTATATGCCGTTTTCAAGCGGCCCGCGCGTCTGCACCGGTGCGGGCTTTGCCATGGTCGAGGGGCCGCTATTGCTGTCGATGCTGGTCAAACACTTCCGGTTTGAACCGGTTGAGGGCAAGGTGCCGGTGCCGGTGGCACATCTGACAGTGCGCGCCAAGGACGGCATCCACCTCAAGGTCAGTCCGCGTCAGGACGCCTCAAGCGCCTGAATGATCGGCAGAAAATCATCGGCCTTCAGCGATGCGCCGCCGACCAGGGCCCCGTTCACATCCGCCACGGCAAAGATCTCAGACGCATTGGAGCCCTTGACCGAGCCGCCATAGAGCAGCGTGATTTCATCGCCGGTTTCAACCCCATATCGGGTGCGCAGATTGGCACGGATCATGGTGTGAACCTCGTCGATCTGGTCCAGCGTGGGCACGCGACCGGTGCCGATGGCCCAGACCGGTTCATAAGCAACGACCAGCGTGGCGGCGGTGATGGTGTCGGGCAGGGAACCGGACAATTGCGCCTCAATGACGCTTAGCGTGTCGCCTGCATCGCGTTCCGCCCCGGTTTCGCCGACACAGACGATCGCAACGAGGCCTGCGGCGATGGCGGCCTCTGCCTTGATGCGCACCTCCCCGTTGGTTTCGCCGTGATCGGCGCGACGCTCGGAATGGCCCAGTATGACGCTGCCCGCCCCGGCATCGGCCAGCATTTCCGCTGAAATATCGCCGGTATGGGCACCAGAGGTTGCGCCATGGCAATCCTGCCCGCCGGTGGTGATTGGCCCCGCCGCCAGAAGATCGGAGAGCCGCGACAAAAGCGTGGCAGGCGGGCAGATCAGGACGGAAACGCCGGGTTCGGGGCAGGCGGCTGCCAACGCGCGTGCCTCGGCCAATGCGCCGGTGGTGCCGTTCATCTTCCAGTTCCCGGCGGCGAGTTTTCTGGGCATTGCGGCGGCTCCTGTTGCGTCCATTGCGGTGGCCCCTGCCATAGCGTGAATTTCGTGATTTCAAAAGGGGGGGCGTAATGGCGCATTGCGCCAAGGCCCCCGGTGTCGCAAATAGCGCCAGATCGCAATCACACGTAAGGTTTGTTACCAGTATGACCGTTATTCCCCGTATAGACGCCGCCGCTCTGACCGATCCCAGCCATTGGGATCACACCCGCTCGATGGAGATGCTGGCCAAAGCCGCGACCGAGGTGGGGTTTCTGACCCTTTACAACACGCCCGTGGGCACCGCGCAGATCGAGGCGCTGATCGCGCAATACCGGGCGTTTTTTCATCAGCCATTGGCGGTGAAATCGGCCGTCGATATGGCGCGCACCGGGGCCAATCGCGGTTGGGGGGCGTCGGGCTCGGAACAGGTCGATCCCGATGCCAACCCCGATTACAAGGAAGTGTTCGATTGCGGCCTTGAGCTGCCTGAGGGTGATCCGCATACCGCCCTTTCGGTCTATGCGCCCAATCAATGGCCCGAAGCGCCCGAAGGATTTCGGGACGCGTTGCAGGCCTATTACGCCAGCGCAACAGGTTTTGCGTTAAAGCTGCTCTCGGCCATCGCCAAATCGATCGGTGCGCCAGCCGGTTTCTTTGATGCGCAGTTTTCCCGGCCCATGGCGCTGCTGCGGGGGAATTTCTATCCGGCGCGTCCCGATTGGGCCGGCGACAAGGATTTCGGCATCGCTGCCCATACCGATTATGGCTGCCTGACGTTTCTGGCCACCGATGGTGCGCCGGGGCTTGAGGTGCAGGGCCGCGACGGCAGCTGGCAGGCGGTTCAGGCACCGGTGGGCGAGTTCGTGATCAATTTCGGCGAGATGCTGGAGATGTGGACGGCGGGCCGGATGGTGGCCACGATGCACCGGGTGCGCGGCACGACCGAGGAACGCATTTCGATCCCGCTCTTCTTCAATCCGAATTTCGAGGCCAATGTGGCCCCGATTGGATCAGAGAACGTGGTTCTGGCCGGGCTGCACCTGACGCGGCGGTTCGAAGAGACCTATCTGCATCTGAAGAACGGCTGACGCGCGCGGCCTATTTCGCCGCGCGTTCGGCCTCAAGCTCTGCCACATCCTTGAACTTGATCGATTCGCCGCAGCCGCAGGCATCGGTGACATTGGGATTGCGAAACCGGAACCCCGCCTCAAGCAGCGACACTTCATAGTCGATCTCGGTGCCAAAGAGGAACATCTGCGCCATCGGCGCGATCATGATCCGGGCCCCGTCCTGTTCGACGATTTCATCATGCGGGTCGATCTCGCTGACGGTGTCCATGGTGTATTCCATGCCGGCACAGCCACCTTTCTTGAGGCCGATGCGCAACCCTTGGGTGTCGCCCCTGGCCATCAGCCGGGCGATCTGATCCGCGGCCCGCGGGGTCATGGTGACGGCCTGTTTGCCGGGAATGCCGAACATGGGCGTTGGTCCTTTGATGCGTTGCCTCTGATGTAGGTCAGGCGGCGGCCAATCTCAAGCGTCGCGTAGCAGCCCGATCAGGCTTTGCGTGCCATAGGCTACCAGGAGCGCCCACCCGATCGAGGCCAGCGTGCCGATGATAACATATTCCGCCATCTTGCGGTTTTCATTGGCGGTGCCGACGCGCAGAAAGGATTTCGCGGCAATCAGCAGCCCGACACCGGTGGCTTGCCCCGCCAGCACAAAGATGAAGGTCAGCCCGCGTTCCATCAGACCAATGAGCGCGCCACCGTTGGGCAGGCCGTCCTCCTCGTGGATGTCGGGGGCAAAGGGGGCCATCAGGAACCCGACCAGATACTGCCCCATGCGGGTGGCCAGGATGAGCCCGGCGAGCAGCGCCAGCGCAGGGGCGGCTTCGGGGTAGAGGCCGGGCCAGATCCCGGTGGCAAAGGCGGTGGGCCATAAAAGGGCGGCCACAAGGATCGAAAGCCCGTGCGCGCCCTGATCGGCCAGGAAATGGGCCAGGGTCTGACGCCCGGCGCGCGCCTTGATGAAGTCGATTTGCAGGTGGACAAGGGCGATGAAAACGGCGGGCCAGATCGCACCGCCAAGGGCCAGGAGGCTGAGCGCGAAAACGATGGCGGTATGCAGCAGAAGCGGACCAAGATCGCGCTTGTTCTCCGCCATCCATCTGGTTTGAAAGAGGAAATCGGCAAGGGCGTGCGCGGCCAGAAGGGCGGCGATGGTTTCTAGCATGGGCGCTCCCCTTTGGCTAATTTCAATCTGTGTGACACTTATTCCGCCTCGATCAAAGTTAATGCCGTGTGAATGGCGTCGAAGCCAGCGGCCGCCAGGGCTTGCCCGACAGCCTGACGGGAAATGGGTAAATCGGCCCCTATTTCGGTCTGTGTGGGTGGCTTCAGCGGGATCAATGCCTTGTGTACTACTAGGGCTTGCGCCGGCGTCCAGCCCTGTGAAATGTGATCGGCCAATCGGGTCGCTGCGGCGATGGGGCCAGCGTCACTATGCAAGATGCGTTCCGGGCCCGTCATAGTCTGCAGCCCGCGTCCCGAGGCCAGAAAAGCGGTGCCGGATGCTCCGTTCAAATCGTCGCCGGAGGCAAATTCCGCCGTGCCCACACCGATTGATATCCTGCTTTCCAGATCCTTGCCTTGGGCGCGCAGGGTGGCCTGCACAAATAGCGCGGCGCGCAGTGCAAAGGCGGGTTTTGCAACGCTCAATTGCCAGCCATCGCCGCGTTGCCGCGTGAAACGGCGGCGGGTGCCGGTCCAATTTGTTATGAGCGCTGTCGTGCTGGCGAGGCTGTCCATGATTTCATCCAACCGGCCATGCGGCAAGGCGGTGGATTGAACGATGTCACCGGTTAGAACTGCAATAGGCATTGCGTGGCCTCCTGATGTCAGGATGCGCAGTCTCCGATTTACCGCAAGTAAAAACGCTTTCTATTTCAAAAAGAAAGTTAATATGCTTGCGTAAATATCACATAAAGCCCAATTCCAGCCGCGCCTCGTCCGACATCATCTCCATCCCCCAGGGCGGCTCCCATGTCAGTTCCACATTGACCGTCTTTACCCCCTCCAGCGGGCCCACCGCGTCGGCCACCCAACCGGGCATCTCGCCGGCGACCGGACATCCCGGCGCGGTCAGGGACATCATGATCTCGACCTCGTTCTCGGCGCTGATCTCGACCGTGTAAATCAGGCCCAAATCGTAGATATTGACTGGAATCTCAGGGTCATAGACGCTGCGGCAGGCGTCGATGATGGTGTCATAGAGGGGATGATCGGTCGTGGAGGGCTTGATCAGCGGCGTGCCTTCAAGCTGCTCTTGCGGTTGGGTCATGGGTGTATCCAGGCTATAGTTGACCAAAGATATAGGGATTGTCGGGGCGGGCGTCCAGCCCAAGGATATGCGGCAGATGCAGCTTGGCCACCGCGCCGGACAGATCGGGCATCATGGGCGCGCGCTCTTTCCATTTCGACAAATTCGCCTATGAACGGGCGCGACCCTGACAGGACCAGACATTTTTCATGACCACCCCGTTTTCGTTTTCCCTGAACGCAACCTCCGGCCGCGCCCGCAGCGGCGTGATTTCTACCGCGCGCGGTGATATCCGCACGCCCGCCTTCATGCCGGTGGGCACCGCTGCGACGGTCAAGGCGATGCTGCCCGAAAGCGTGGCCGCCACGGGGGCCGATATCCTGCTTGGCAACACCTATCACCTGATGCTGCGTCCGACGGCCGAACGCATCGCGCGCCTGGGCGGGCTGCACCGGTTCATGAACTGGTCAGGCCCCATTCTGACTGATAGCGGCGGCTTTCAGGTGATGAGCCTTGCCGATCTGCGCAAGCTGACCGAGGAGGGGGTCACCTTTCGCAGCCATATCGACGGCTCGCGCCATATGCTGAGCCCGGAACGCTCGATGGAGATCCAGCGGCTTCTGGGATCGGATATCGTGATGTGTTTCGACGAATGCCCCGCGCTGCCCGCCGACCGGGCCCGGATCGCCGACAGCATGCGCCTGTCGATGCGGTGGGCGGCACGCAGCCGGGACGCATTTGGCGACCGGCCGGGCCATGCGCTTTTTGGTATTCAACAGGGCGGGCTGGAGCGCGACCTGCGCGCCGAAAGCGCCGAGGCGCTGTGCGAGATCGGGTTCGAGGGCTACGCGGTGGGCGGTCTGGCCGTGGGCGAGGGGCAGGAAAAGATGTTCGACTGCCTCGATTATGCGCCCGACATGCTGCCCGCCGACAAACCGCGTTACCTGATGGGGGTGGGCAAGCCCGATGATATCGTCGGGGCCGTCAAGCGCGGCATCGACATGATGGATTGTGTGCTGCCGTCACGCTCGGGGCGCACGGGCCAGGTCTTTACCCGGCGCGGGGTGGTCAACATCAAGAATGCCCGCCACGCCGATGACCCGCGCCCGTTGGACGAGGCGTGCAGCTGTACGGCCTGTTCCAGCTATTCGCGCGCCTATCTGCATCATGTGTTCCGATCGCAGGAGATCATATCCTCGATGCTACTGACCTGGCATAACCTGCATTATTATCAAGAGCTTATGGGCCAGATGCGCGGCGCGATTGCGGCGGATGATTTCGCGGGGTTCGAGGCCGGGTTTCATGCAACGCGGGCAGAGGGCGACATTGATCCGATCTGACAAGGCGCGGCGGAACACTCTGTTTCTAAGCCAGTTTCTCTTTGGCGCATATGAGTGCCCGTGCTTGCCCGGTCATGCCGATCCCGCATGAAAAGGCCGCCCCTTGTCCGTTGATCAGACCGCACCGCCTGCCGCGATGAAATGGCCGCTGCTGAGCCTGTTTGCGATGGCGTTGATTTACGCCCTGACAATCCCGCAAAACTTCACCGAAGGCGAGGATGCGGTCTATTACGCCGAGCATGTCAGCGTCGGCCTGCCGCAATGGCACCCCAACCATCTGATCTATGAGCCGTTCAATTACTGGATCCATCAACTGACCGGCGGTGACGCGGTTTTCGGGATGCAGCTGATCAGCATGGCGGCGGCATTGATGGCAATTGCGCTGATCTGGGCTCTGGCGCGGGCGGTCGGGGCGGGGGTGAGTGCCTCGCTGGCGGCGATGTGGACCGTCGCGGGCAGCTTTGCCTTCTGGCTCTATGGTCTTTACCCCGACACCTATGCGCTGCCTTTGCCGCTGGTTCTGGGTTCTGTGCTGGCGCTGTTTCATCGCCGGGCGGCGCTGGCGGCATGCCTTGCGGCGGTGGCGACGCTGTTGCACCAATCGCATGTGTTTCTATGGCCCGCAGCCGTCATCTGGTTGGCATTCTGGCCGCAAAACCGGATGAATATATCCCGCTACAGCGTTATTTTCATTGCCATAACAGGGGGAGCTTACGTCGCAGTCGGGCGGTTCGCGCTTGATCACGCGACCTTTGGCGAGACCCTGGCCTGGGCCCGTGGCTATGCCTCGGACGGGTTGTGGACACCGCTTTCGATCCTGGCACCGGTCAAGGCGCTGGTCGGATTGGCGACGGCGATCTGGAGCACGCTGTTTCTCTTTGCCGATCCCACGCTTGGTGCACAGGTGGAGCGGTTTTTCCCCGGCCGACTGCTGATCGAGGAGGTATTTCTCGCCGATACCGGGCTGGTGTTTGGCGTCTGGCCCTTGCTGGCGCTGACGGCGACCAGTGCTTTGGCGATGGTTGGTCTGGCCGGACGGGCCGCGTTCGCGGGCTCACGGCATCCTATGATCGGGCTGGTTGCACTGCATGGCGCGGTTTACGCGCTGGCGGTGACGGTCTGGGAGCCGACCAACAAGGAGTTCTGGATTACCGTGCTGCCATTTCTGGTGCTGGCCGTCTTTTTGCGGCTCGACCCGATGGCGTGGGCCGCGAGGGCGACCGCAATCCTTGCGATATCAACGCTTTGGCTGGCCAATGGGGCAGGGGCGATGGTGGGGTTTTCGGACCGGGCCACCGATTACTGGTATCAGGCCAATCGCGGGCTGATCGAAGAGACACAGCCCGGCGATGTGATCGTGGATGACTGCGCCTATATCTGCACCGGCTATCTGCTGTTGTTTTCACCGGCCGAGATCCTGCCCGCAAGCGGCCTCGATCTGGCGGAAACGACCGGGCCGGGGCGCATTTTCATCACCGAACGGGCGCGGGCCGCTCTGGATGCCGATCCGCAGCAGGGGTGGCTGCAAATGCGGGGCGGTCTTGAACCGGTTCGCCCGGTCACCGCGCCGGAGCTTTATGAAATGCCCCGGCAAGCTTCACCATGAACCCAGATCGCGCCTTGCCCCTGATGCGTGCCGGGTGCAGACTGCGGATCAACGAGAAAGCAGTTGAAACATCGACGCAGCGCCCCCAGATTTAGGTCTCCTGAACCGGAGAGGGCCTAAAGGTTGCTGCGCGAAGCGGGATCTGCGCCCTCTTGCCAAAGAACAAGGAAGGCATAATGCCAGACCAGACCAACACCTATCCTGTCCTGCCGCTGCGCGATGTCGTGGTGTTTCCGCATATGATCGTGCCGCTGTTCGTGGGCCGCGAAAAATCGGTCCGCGCGCTGGAAGAGGTCATGCAGGATGACAGGCAAATCCTGCTGTCGAGCCAGATCGACCCGAGCGTGGACGATCCCGATGCCGACGGCATCTATCGCACCGGCGTGCTTGCCAATGTGCTGCAACTTCTGAAACTGCCCGATGGCACCGTCAAGGTGCTGGTCGAGGGGCAGTCGCGCGTGCAGATCACCGGTTTTGTCGAGAATGCCGACTATTTTGAAGCTTCTGCGGAAGGTCTGTCCGAAGAGGATGGCGACCCGGAGGCCATTCAGGCGCTACTGGGCACTGTCGCCGATGAGTTCGAGCGCTATTCCAAGATCAAGAAGAACATCCCCGAAGAGGCGCTGACCTCGGTCGCGGAATCGACCGAAGCGGCCAAGCTGGCCGATCTGGTTTCGGGCCATCTGGGCATCGAGGTGGACCAGAAACAGGATCTGCTGGAAACGCTGAATGTCGCGGAACGGCTGGAGAAGGTCTATGGCCTGATGCAGGGCGAATTGAGCGTCATGAAGGTCGAGAAAAAGATCAAGACGCGCGTCAAATCGCAGATGGAGCGCACGCAGCGCGAATATTATCTGAATGAGCAGATGAAGGCCATTCAGAAGGAGCTGGGCGATGGCGAGGACGGGGCCAATGAGGTTGCCGAACTGGAAGCCCGCGTGGCCGACACCAAACTTTCCAAGGAGGCCCGCGAAAAGGCCGATGGCGAGATCAAGAAGCTGAAATCGATGTCGCCGATGTCGGCCGAGGCCACCGTGGTGCGCAACTATCTGGACTGGATGCTGTCGATTCCGTGGGGCGTGAAATCCCGCGTCAAAAAGGATCTGACCCGCGCCGAAAAAATCCTGGATGACGATCACTACGGGCTGGAAAAGGTCAAGGAACGCATCGTCGAATATCTGGCCGTGCAGCAGCGCAGCCAGAAGCTGAAAGGCCCGATCCTGTGCCTTGTCGGCCCGCCGGGAGTGGGCAAGACCAGCCTCGGTAAATCCGTGGCACGGGCAACCGGGCGCGAATTTATCCGCATCAGCCTGGGCGGCGTGCGCGACGAATCCGAGATCCGGGGCCACCGGCGCACCTATATCGGGTCGATGCCGGGCAAGATCATCCAGGCGCTGAAAAAGGCCAAGACCACCAATCCGCTGATCCTCCTGGATGAGATCGACAAGATGGGTCAGGATTTCCGCGGCGACCCCGCCAGCGCCATGCTGGAGGTGCTGGACCCGGAACAGAACTCGACCTTTGTCGATCACTATCTCGAGGTTGAATATGACCTCAGCAATGTGATGTTCCTGACCACGGCCAACACCTACAACATGCCAAGCCCGCTGTTGGACCGGATGGAGATCATCCCGCTGGCAGGCTACACCGAGGATGAAAAGCGCGAGATCGCGCGCCAGCATTTGATTGCCAAGCAGATCAAGAACCACGGCTTGAAAGCGGCCGAGTTTTCAATCTCGGATGCGGCCCTGACCGAGATGATCCGCACCTATACCCGCGAGGCGGGGGTGCGGAATCTGGAACGTGAGATCGCCAAGCTGGCCCGTAAGGCGGTGACCATGATCGTCAAGAAAGAGGTCAGCAAGGTCGATGTCACGCCCGATAGCCTGGAACCCATGCTGGGGGTCAAGCGCTTCAAATACGGGCTGGCCGAAAAGGACGACCAGATCGGCGTTGTGACGGGCCTGGCCTGGACCTCTGTTGGCGGCGACCTTCTGTCAATCGAGGCGCTGCGCCTGCCGGGCAAGGGCCGGATGAAGACCACCGGCAAACTGGGCGACGTGATGAAGGAAAGCATCGATGCCGCCAGTTCCTTCGTGCGCTCGATCTCGCCCCAGATCGGGGTAAAGCCGCCCAAGTTCGACAAGATCGACATCCATGTGCACGTGCCCGAAGGGGCCACGCCCAAGGACGGGCCTTCGGCCGGGGTGGCGATGGTGACCTCGATCGTGTCGGTGCTGACCCAGATCCCGGTGCGCAAGGATATTGCGATGACGGGCGAGGTGACGCTCAGGGGCCATGTGCTGCCGATCGGCGGGTTGAAGGAGAAATTGCTGGCGGCTTTGCGCGGCGGTGTCAAAACCGTGCTGATCCCGGCCGACAATGAAAAGGATCTGCCGGAGATCCCCGACAATGTGAAGGCGGGGATGGAGATCATCCCGGTCTCGAATGTGCGTGAGGTTCTGACCCACGCCCTGATCCGCGTGCCGGAACCGATCGAATGGGACGAGGAGGCCGAAGAAGCCGCCGCTGCGCGGCGTCTGGCAGGATCCGACGACGGGGCGTCAGCTACGGCGCATTGATCGACGAGATATGAACATGAAAGCCGCCGCGCAACCATCTGGCGCGGCGGTTTTTTTTAGGGTTAGCTCGCTACTGCTGCGGCGACAATGACAAGCAGGATCAGCGGCACCAGAATGCCGCCCGCGCTGCTGGTTGTATTGTTCTCGATCACTGCCGGGGTCATGAGGAGGACTGAATCGTCTTCGCCTCCGCCCTCATCGCTTGCCATGGCCAAACCCGGCGACAACATGAGGCCCATCAGCGCGGCAGCAAATAAACGTTTCATCTTCAAACTCCCTTTTCTGAAATGGCCTGCGCGAGGGCCCAATGAATTACTGAATGCGCGTCATCTCCATGCCCAACATGCCAGAAACGACCATTATGTAGCCGCTTGACAGGGGGAGCACCGCCTCGGGCGTGTGGGCCAGCACATCCAGCGCCATCCCGCCCTGGAACCGACCGTCAAATCCGGTAAGCCAAATTTATGGGTCGACAGCCCGTTTCTCGCCGTATCGACCCGAACGATACCGATTTACAGACGCTCGTCGCTTATTGCAGGAGGTTGGTTACAGCAACATCTCCACCACCGCTCGCGCTACCTGCCGTCAGCAAGATGAATATCAAAAACAGAATTGGCACCAAAAGGTGATTTTCATCAAGACCGGTTCCAGCGGTATCCTGAGTGACAATTTCCACCGGCATGGTCGGCGCGGTCTGCGCATGCAGGCCGGTTGCGCCAATAAAGGACAAGGCGGTCGTTGCCGCCAAAAGCGTTTTCATCATGTTCCCCCCTGAGGACCAAGTGACAGCAAGGTCCAGCTTCTTTGCATCCCAAATCTTTTCGCAAACTGCGTGTGAAAGCAAGGATCGCGGGCGGATCGTCACAGTTGACAGCAGAAAGCGCTGATTTCCTTGGCGATCTTGACCCGGGCAGGGGCGCGGCCAAATTGACACGGTTTCAATGCGCAATGATTCGCGCATGCTTGATTCGGTGGCGAATCTGGGCTTGGTTCGTGGGGCTGCATCGTAAAACTGCCTATTAATAACGTTGCTGGGGAATTTGAGAATGATAACGCGCCGAGCCCTTTTGGGCGGGGCTGCTGCTTGCATTGCCATGCCGTCCATTATCGGACAGGCCAATGCGCAGTCGCGGCTCGACTATTCGATACCGATTGAACTCACGCGTGGCGGTCCGTCGACCATCACCCGCGTGCCGACCAGCCAACCGGTCGTGGCCATGACATTCGATGACGGACCCCATGAAAGCCTGACACCGCAATTGCTGGATATTCTGGCCGCGCGCGACATCCGGGCGACATTTTATGTCGTGGGGCGCCGGGTGAACATGTATCCGCGGCTGGTCGAACGTATCGCAGCCGAGGGCCACGAGATCGGCAATCACAGCTGGAGCCATCCGCGACTGACTTCGCTAGGCAATGAAGGGCTGATGCGCGAGTTGGACAACACCTCGATGGCCATTCAGCAGGCCGTTGGCCGGCCTCCGGTCACGATGCGCCCACCTTATGGCCTGTTATCGGCGCGACAGCGCAACCTGATCAGCGAAAACCGCTATCTGCCAACGATCCTGTGGTCGGTCGATCCGCAGGACTGGCGCCGGCCGGGCAGCGCGGTGGTGGCAAACCGAATTGTTGGCGGGGCCCATACCGGGGCGGTCATTCTGGCCCATGACATCATCGGATCCACGATCCGCGCCATGCCGGCCGCGCTGGATGGGCTGCTGGCCCGCGGCTACCGTTTTGCCACGGTGTCAGAGCTGGTCGGATGGCCACGTTGGAACGAACGCAACAATATGCTGCAATACGCCCGGGACGAACATACCTGAGCTTGGATTAATTGTGGCCGGGCGCTGGTGAAATCGGTTTTGGAACGTTACGCTGTCGGTGCTTTGGAAACAATCATCGGGCAGGGGCTCATGGCAACATCGGCAAAGACGACCAAAACGGCGACGGCGAGAAAGACGGCGACGCGCAAATCAACCGCGGCGGGAAAATCCCGCTCTGCGGCCACGAAAACCACTGCCAAGACCAAGCTGACCGGCGTCACAGCCGACCCGGTGCCGGAGGTCAAGACCAAGGCTCCGCCGGCCCCGGTTTTCAAGATGCAGGAGCTGATGCAGGCGCTGGAGGGAAAATCCGAGTTGAAACGGGCCGAACTGCGCCAGGTCGCGGGCCAGGTGCTGGAGACGCTTGGCGAGGCTCTGGCGCAGGGCAATGACGTCTCGCTGCCGGGATTTGGCAAAATCACCGCCAAGCGGCGCGAGGCCAAGCCCGGTGGGGAACAGATTATCGCGCGCATCAAGCTGAACACGCCTGCGCCGGACCCGGTGCGCACGCCGACGCCGGGTGCCTTGTCGGGCGGCGAGTGATTTCGCGCGCGCGCCCTCTTGCGGCGGGCGAAAACCGGCGATAGAACCCATCCCCACGGCGGGTGATTAGCTCAGTGGTAGAGCGCTTCGTTCACATCGAAGATGTCAGGAGTT
>CAXBGQ010000015.1:0-20122 GCA_963975135.1 uncultured Nioella sp.
TGCGGCAAATCCACCCTGTTGCGCATGGTTGCGGGGCTGGAAAGCGTCACCTCGGGCGATGTCCTGATCGGCGACAATCGCGTCAACGACCTGGAACCGGCCGATCGCGATATTGCCATGGTGTTCCAGAATTACGCGCTTTATCCGCATATGTCGGTGCGCCAGAACATGGCCTATGGCCTTAAGATCCGGAAACTGCCCAAATCCGAGATCGACCGGCGGGTCGAAGAGGCCGCCGATATCCTGGAGATCGGCGCGTTTCTGGAACGCAAACCCCGGCAATTGTCCGGCGGTCAGCGCCAGCGCGTCGCCATGGGCCGCGCCATCGTGCGCGACCCGCAGGTGTTCCTGTTCGACGAACCGCTGTCCAATCTCGACGCCAAGCTCAGGGTGCAGATGCGGCTGGAGATCCGAAAGCTGCAAAAGCGCCTTGGCGTGACCTCGATCTTTGTTACCCATGACCAGGTCGAGGCGATGACGCTTGGCGACCGGCTGATGGTGCTCAATGGCGGCTATGTCGAACAGTTCGGCACACCGATTGAACTTTATGAACGCCCGGCCTCGATCTTTGTCGCGGGCTTCATCGGCAGCCCCGCGATGAATTTTCTGGAGGCAACGGCGGATGGGCACGTGGCCACGCTGGCATCGGGGTCCACGATTGATACCGCAAACTCGGCCAGTGGCGCGGTCACCGTGGGCATCCGGCCCGAGCATCTGATGCCGGACGCGGAAGGGCCGCTGTCGATGACGGTCGATATGCTGGAACATCTGGGCGGCGTCACTCTGTTGCACGGACCTTTGGCGGGCACCGACCAACAGATGGTCGCGAGCCTGGAAGGCATCAGCCTGATCGAGATCGGCGATACCGTGCGGTTTACCGCCCCCGCGGGCGTGGTGCACCTATTCGATGCCACGACGGGCAAGCGGATCGAAGGGTAGGGGCCGGTGTTGGATCCTCTGTCCGCCCTGCGAAAAGCCCCCGGGATCGTGCGCATTCACGGCCATCGCGGCGCGCGCGGGGTATTGCCGGAAAACACGCTGATCGGATTTCAGCATACCTTTGACATCGGCATCGACGTGGTCGAGCTGGATGTGCTGACCACGGCCGACGATGTGCCGGTCATCACCCATTACCCACACCTTATGGCGGCCTCGACGCGCGACGCTGCCGGCCGGTGGCAGGAGGGGCCGGGCCCCGCGATCCGCGATTTGACGCTGGCCGAGCTGCAATCCTACGATGTCGGCGGCCTGCGGGCTGGCACCGAATATGCTGCGCGATTTCCCGACCAGGCCTTTCTGGACAATCAGCGCGTTCCGACGCTTGCCGAGCTTGCCGAGATCGTAAGCCGCCCGCCCTATGACGAGGTCTGGCTCAACATCGAGATCAAGAGCAAACCCTCCCGGCCCGAGTTCACGCCGCCCCTGCCGGATTACGTTTCGGGTATTCTGGCGGTGCTTGAGCGGTTCCGGCTGGCTGACCGCGTGATCCTGCAATCATTCGACTGGCGGGTTGTGCAGGAGGTGGCGAAACAGGCCCCCGACTTGCCGCGCTCGCATCTGAGCTATCTGGACCGGCCTGACCCGCCAATGGATCCAAATATCATTGATGGCTCGAACTGGATGGCGGGGGCCTCGCGCGGCGATGCGGGCGGATCGCTGCCCGATCTGATCGCCGATATGGGCGGCGCTGTCTGGAGCCCGTATCACGCCGACATCCGCGCCGATGAGGTTGCCCGCGCGCATGCCCGGGGCCTGATCGTCAATGCCTGGACCGTCAACAGCCCGGCCGAGATCCAGGCCGCGATTGACGCTGGCGTTGACGGGTTGATCACCGACTATCCGGCC
Organism: uncultured Nioella sp.; assembly: GCA_963975135.1. GTDB lineage: Bacteria > Pseudomonadota > Alphaproteobacteria > Rhodobacterales > Rhodobacteraceae > Alterinioella. The sequence continues at coordinate 1,846 of CAXBGQ010000015.1, forward strand.
CGCGCAGGTCGCATCCTGCTGGCTCAGGGCTTGACCTGGCGTGGCTGAGATCGACGCCGGATGGGCCTTTGACCGGTATGAGGAGATCAAGCCCCAGGCCCCGCATGCGGTGTTTGGCACGACCTCGGAATATTCCGAAAACCTGGAGGCTCTGGCCGGGCATTTCGACGCCTTCATTCTGGATGCGTTCGGGGTTCTGAACCGGGGAGAACAGGCGATTCCCGGCGCGGTTGAGCGTATGGCCAGACTGCGCGCGATGGGAAAGCGGCTGATCGTTCTGACCAATGCGGCCAGCTACACCCGGGCCGAGGGCGTGGCCAAATACGCAAGCCTGGGTTTTGACTTCAGCGCCGATGAGGTGATTTCCAGCCGCGATGTGGCCTTCATGGGGCTGCCCCACCTGCCCGGTGATGGGCAATGGGCCGCAATATCCGCCGAGGCAGACAGCTTTCCCGACACGTCCGCACCGGTCCGGTCGCTGCTGGATGACCCGGATCTATACGCAGCCGCGGGCGGGTTCCTGTTTCTGTCCACTGCCCGGTGGGGCCGGGCCGAAAACGACCGCCTGATCGCGGCCCTCAGGGACAATCCCCGCCCTTTGATCGTGGCCAACCCCGATCTGGTGGCCCCGCGCGACAGCGGTCTGACACTGGAACCCGGGGCCTATGCGATCGAGGTTTCGCGGGCCACCGGTGAGATCCCGCAATATTTCGGCAAACCGCATGGCAATGCGTTCGATGCGGCCCTTGCACCCCTTGCCGGGATCGACCGAGCCCGCATCGCGATGGTGGGCGATACGTTGCACACCGATATTCTGGGCGGCGCGGCGGCGGGGCTGTCTACCGTTCTGATCACCGATCACGGGCTGTTCCGGGGGCGCGATGTGCAGCCCTTTATCGCCCGCTCGGGCATCGTGCCGGACTGGATTATCCCGACCACCTGACGCGGGGCTGGCCAAGCATATTGACCGGCGCGGAACTTGCCATTATCGGTGAGGTATCAGAACGCCGGGTCAACGGCGCTGATCACCTGAAAGTTCTGAAATTCATGTCACTGATGATGTTTGCTCGCTATGAGCAGGTTTTGAAGTGGGTTGCGCTGGCGCTTGGGCTGGCCAGCACGATCAGCATCGTGCAGGGCTGGCAACTTGCGGCCATGCTGCTGAGTTTGCCGTTTTGCCTGATCTGGATCTATTGCGGATGGCTCAGGACCGAGCCGCAGTTGAAATATATCAACATCATGTTCGCGGCGCTCTATGTCTATGGCATTGGCCGGTATTTCATCGTCAGCGCCTGAGGGCGCACCGCCCGCTTTTCAACCGGCATAGAGCCGTTGCAGAATAAACACTTCCGAGTCGGTGTTCACCTTGGCCCCCCGGTTCTTCGGGATAATCTGACCATCGACCGAGATCGACACGCCACGCTCCATCGCCGGGGCGAGGCCGGGATAGGCCGCCACCAGCGCATCCAGCAGCTGACCGACGGTCTCGCCTTCAACCTCGACGACCTCCTGGCCGTCGGCCAGGGCGCGCAGCCCGGACCAGAGGTTGACCGCAACCATCAGCCCCGGCCCTTGATCGCGGCCAGAACGCGCGGCGGGGTCAGCGGCAATTGCGTCATCCGAACGCCGATGGCGTCGCGCACCGCATTGGCCACCGCAGGCAGCGGCGGCGTGATGCCGGTTTCACCGACGCCGCGCACACCGTAGGGGTGGCCGGGGTTTGGCACCTCCACGATGATGGTGTCGATCATCGGCAGATCGGAGGCCACCGGCACCCGGTAATCCAGAAAGATCGGGTTTTGCAGCCGGCCATCCGCGCCATAGATATATTCCTCGTTCAGCGCCCAACCGATGCCCTGCACCGCGCCGCCCTGAAACTGGCCTTCGACATAGGCCGGATGGATCGCCTTGCCGGCATCCTGCACCACCAGATAACGCAGGATTGTGGAGCGCCCGGTTTCGGGGTCAACCTCCAGATCGACGATATGGGTGCCAAAGCTGCCGCCAAACCCGTCCGGGCTGCTTTCGAAATGGCCCGAGATCGGCCCGCCGGTTGATCCCATCTCGGCGGCGATCTCGGCGATGCTGAGCGGCGGGAATTCACCGGCATTGGGTCCGGAGGGCTTGGCAAAGCCATCCTCCCAGGTCACGGCCTCGGCATCGATGCCCCATTTATCGGCGGCCCGTTTGCAGAGCTTTCCAATCGCCTCTTTCGCGGCCTCGACCGTGGCCAGGCCACTGGCAAAGGTGGCGCGGCTGCCATGGGTGGGCTCGTTGATGCCAAGCGTGCCGGTGTCGGCGATGTTCACGCGGACATTGTCATATGGAACTCCAAAGGCCTCCGCTGCCATCAGAGCCATCGAGGCGCGGCTTCCGCCGATATCGGGCGTGCCGATAGACACCTGCACCGTGCCATCCTCGCCAATAGCCACCGAGGCCGAGGTTTCGCCGCCCCAGTTCATCCAATAGCCCGAGGCAACGCCGCGGCCCTGATTGGGGCCAAGCGGTGTGTTGTATTGCGGATGCGCCTTGGCAGCCTCCAGCGTTTCAATGAGGCCCACAGGCGGGAATTTCGGACCGAATGTGGCGCGGGTGCCCTCCTTGACCGCGTTTTTCAGGCGGGTGTCGATCGGGTCGAGACCCAATTGCCGGCAGAGCTCATCCAGCATGGATTCAACCGCAAAGGCCCCCATCGGGGCCCCCGGCGCGCGATAGGCGGCCTGTTTCGGGCGGTTGGTCATCACGTCAAAACCGATGTGATGGACATCGGCGATATCGTAATTGGCAAAGGCCAGCATGGTGGTGACATCGACGGGCGCGCCGGGAAAGGCCCCGCCCTGCATCCGAAACGTGCCCGAGGCGGCGGTGATTTTGCCGTCCCTGGTCATGCCCATCTTGATATCCATCGAGGCCGAGGAGGTCGGGCCGCTGGCGCGCAGCACCTCGGAGCGGCTCATCACGATCTTGACGGGCCGGTTTGCCTTGCGGCTTAGCGCCAGCGCGACAGGGTCGATAAAGACCGTGGTCTTGCCGCCGAAACCGCCGCCGATTTCCGAGGGCGTGACGCGCAGCTGCGTGGCCTCAAGCCCCAGAACCGCGGTGCACATCTGGCGCACGAACCAATGGCCTTGCGTGCAGCACCAAAGCTCTCCCTTGCCATCCGCACCCAATTGTCCGACGCAGGCATGCGGTTCGATATAGCCCTGATGCGCGGCTTCGGTCTTGTAACTTTGCTCAAGCACCAGATCGGCGGCGGCAAAGCCCGCCTCAAGATCGCCGCGCCCCGATTCCATGTAGCGCACGATATTGGGATGCATCCCCTCGGGCACTGAATAATCGGCGGCACCTTCGCGGATCACCGGTGCGTCATCGGCCATCGCCTTGTCCACATCAGTGACGTGGCGCAGCACCTCGTATTCAACCTCGATCAGCTTCAGCGCGTCGCGGGCGATCAACTGGCTGGTGGCGGCCACGGCGGCCACGGCATGGCCATCGTAAAGCGCCTTTTCGCCCGCCATGACGTTTTCCTGGATGTTCCAATCCTCGCCGGTCAGCCCGGTCGGAAAATCGGCCCGTGTCACCACAGCCTTGACGCCACGCAGCGCCAGCGCCTTTGTGGCGTCGATCTTCAGGATCTTGGCATGGGCATGCGGGGATCGCAGGATCGCGCCATGCAGCATGCCGGGCATCGAGAAATCGGCCCCGAACCGTGCCCTGCCGGTGACCTTGTCCAACCCGTCGGGGCGGTCGGGCCTTGTGCCGATATATTTGAACTTTTGGGTGTCACTATCCAGAGCCATTACGATGCCTCCCGCATTTCTTGCGCCGCATCCATCACGGCGCGAATGATCTTGTCATACCCGGTGCAGCGGCAGAGATTGCCCGCCAGCCAATACCGCATCTCGGTTTCTGTCGGGTCGGGGTTTTTCTCCAGCAACGCCTTGGCTGCAATCAGAATACCCGGCGTGCAGATACCGCATTGCAGCGCCGCATGTTCGATGAACTTGCGTTGCAACGGGTGCAACGTGTCGCCCGTTGCCATGCCCTCGATGGTGGTAACTTCCTTGCCCTCGGCCTCGGCCCCCAGAACCAGGCAAGAACACACAAGCCGCCCGTCCAGCGTCACGGAACAGGCCCCGCAATCCCCCGTTCCACAGCCTTCCTTGGCCCCGGTCAATCCGACCCGGTCGCGCAGGCAATCCAGCAGGGTTTCGCGCGGATCGCAGAGATATTCGACCTCGTCGCCATTGACGGTCGTGGTGACATGGATCTTGCTCATTTTGCCTCTCCCCTGGCGCGGGCATATGCGATTTTTGCGGCCCGTTTGGCCAGAACGCCGGCCACTTCGGTGCGGAATTCTATGGTGCCGCGCTTGTCGTCGATCGGGGCGCAGGCGGCCTGCGCGGCCGCGTCCAGCGCGTTCAGCGCCGCGTCGTCCAGCGTTGTGCCGATGATCGCCCTGGCGGCATCCTCGACCGCCCGGATCGTGGGGGCCACGGCCCCCAGAACAACCCGCGCGCCGGTGATTTTCTCGCCCTCGACCGTCAGGTTCACGGCGCAGCCGACCACGGCGATATCCATCTCGGTGCGCGGGATGAAGCGCAGATACGCATCACCGCCATTTTTGCCGCGGGCCGGGATGTTCACCGCCGTGACCATCTCACCTTGCGCAAGGGTGGTCTTGCCAGGCCCCGCCGGGATCGCCTCGACCGCCACATCGCGCGCGCCATCCGGGCCGGTCACGGTGACGGTGGCATTTGCAGCAATCAGCGCGGGCACACCATCGGCGGCGGGCGATCCATTGCAGAGGTTGCCGGTCAGCGTCGCGCGGCCCTGCACCTGGGTCGATCCGATCAGATCCATGCCCTCGACAATGCCGGGCCAATCGCGGCCTAGCCCCCCGTGTTCCGTCATTTCGGCCCCGGCCACGGCCACGCCGATCCGCCAGCCGCCATCATCGGTCTGTGTGATGTCTTTCACGCCGGGAATGTGTTTCACGTCGATCAGGTCATCGGGCGTCACGACATCCGAACGCAACTGCACCAGAACGTCGGTGCCACCGGCGAGATAGCGGGTGGTTCCGGTGGCGCGCGCGGCGATGGCCGTGGCATCCTCAAAACTGGAGGGGGTGTGGTATCGCATGGTCTCATCCTGAATTGACTGCGCCCGGCGCATCTTGGCCACACCCTAACGCGCGATATGGAATTGTCGATCCGTCAGCCGCGAAATTTCGACGCCCATTTGCGCCATTCCGCTGATCGCAGAGATGGTCGCCCCGCCCCGTGACAATTCCGTCAGGCCCTTTTAGAACCGCGGCGAGAGAGACCGCACAAGGGGGCAGGCGTTTGAAAATCGGATATGTCATGTCGCCGGGCAAGGGAGATCTGGACCTGATCCTGCATGGGTTTGCCCATGCGCTTCTGGATGCGGGCAAAACCGTGGCGGGGATCGTTCAGACCAATACCGATTGCGGCCCGGACAAGCCTTGCGACATGGATGTCGAAGTGCTGCCAGCCGGGCCGGTCTTGCGCATTTCGCAGGATCTGGGGCCGGGGTCGCGCGGCTGCCGTCTGGATCCTGCCACGCTGGAACAGGCGGTGGGGCTGGTCGATGCCAGCCTGCACCGGGGGGCCGATCTCTTGGTGATCAACAAATTCGGCAAGCAGGAGGCCGATGGCCGCGGGTTCCGCCCGCTGATCGGGGCCGCACTTGGCGAGGGGATTCCGGTGATCGTCGGGCTGAACGCGCTGAACCTGCCGGTTTTCGAGGCGTTTACGCAAGGGCTGGCCACATCCGTCGCGCCCGATCAGGCGGCGTTGATGGCGTGGTTCGAGCGATAGCTCGCCCTGGCCACCACTGGCCGTCGCATAAATTTGCCCTAACCGGGCGGCAGAAAGTTACCTTGAAAAGGGGCCGAACCGAAACCGGCCCGGCCCCGGAATCGCTCTACATCTGGCACTGGTCGGCGTAAGCGTCGCCGCGATCCTCCAGCGCTACGCCGATGATGGCATTGGTCAGCACATCGCCCTCCATCACCACTTCGCGGACATAGATATCCTGAATCGGGTGATTGTTCGGGCCGAACTCGAAATCGCCACGCACGCTGTCGAAATTCGCCGCCTGCAATGCCGCGCGGAATGCGTCGGCATCATCGGGGTGCGCGACATCAAGCGCCGACAGCATCAGGTTAGCGGTATCGAACCCCTGGCTGGCATAAAGCGACGGCAGGCGGTCATATTCGGCCTGAAAGCTCGCCACGAACGCCGCATTGGTCGGATTGTCGATATCGCGGTTCCATTGCGAGGTGTTGCGCACGCCAAGGGCGGCCTCGCCCACGGCCTGCAGGATGCCCTGATCAAAGCTGAAGGCCGGGCCAATCAGCGGGATATCGACGCCCGCCTCGGCATATTGGCGCATGAAGGCAATGCCCATGCCGCCGGGCAGGAAGAAGAACACGCTATCGGCGTCGGAATTGCGGATCTGGCTGATCTCGGCGGCATAGTCGCTTTGGCCGAGTTGGGTGTAGACCTCATCGGTCACACTGCCTTCAAAGAACCGCTGGTAGCCCGCCAGCGCATCGCGGCCCGCCGGGTAATTCGGGGCCAGGATAAAGGAATTTTCATAGCCCGCGGTGTTGGCATAGGCACCCGCGGCCTCGTGCAGGTTGTCGTTCTGCCATGCAACGTTGAAATAATTCTCGTTACATCCTGCTCCGGCCAATTGCGATGGCCCGGCATTGGGCGAGAGGTAAAACAACCCCTGCGCAGTGGCCGACGGCACCACGGCCATGGCGAGGTTCGACCAGATGATCCCGGTCAGGATGTCCACGTCGTCGGCCTGAATCATACGGTCGGCCAGTTGCACGGCGCGGTCCGGCGCGCGTTCGTCATCCTCGATGATGACCTCGATATCGTCGCGCCCGGCCTGCGCCATCGCCAGCATGAAGCCATCGCGCACGTCGATGCCAAGCCCCGCGCCGCCGCCCGACAGCGTCGTGATCATACCGACGCGAACAGATTCGTCCGCCATCGCCATGGGTGCCACGGAAGCCATCAGCCCCGCCAATGCAAGTGTCCTTAGTTTCATCTTTCTCTCCCCGTTTATTGTTTTTTCAGAATGCCTTGAAGGTCAAAGTCGTCAGGGTCCGTTCGATCCCTTCGACATCGCAGAGGCGGTCATTGATGTAACGGCCAATGTCCTCTTCCTGCGGGATGATCAACTTGACCAGCAGGTCATATTCGCCGCTGGTGGAAAACAGTTCGGCATGAATTTCCTTGAGCACGATCTTGAAGGCCACGTCATAGGTCGTGCCCGGTTTGCAGCGGATCTGCACGAATACGGTTTGCATGTCGAACCTCCCTTGTCGGTCCTCAACAGAAACCGGATCGGCCCGGGGATCAAGCCGCAACTGTCCGGGTCTGGTCGCGGTACCAGCCCGGCTTGGCGATGTGCCCGGTCGGGGTTAGGGTGCCGGGTATGATCGCGCCTACGCAATTCACCTTTCTGTTGTTGCCCGGCTTCAATCTGGCAGCCCTTGGTGCGGCCTGCGCTGTGTTGACCGAAGAGGCCCCGCATATCGGTTTTGCCACCGCCGCGCTCGAGGGGCGGACCGTCACCGCCAGCTGCGGCGTGCGCGTGCGCAGCGATGAGCCCGCCGAGGAGATCGAGGCGGATACGGTTCTGGTTGTCCTTTCGGGCCGCGATCTGCCCGATGACGCGCGTGAGGCGGCGCTGGCCATTCTGCGTCGGGCAAAGCGCAAGAACAGCCCGCTTTGGGCCATCGGTGCAGGGGTGGTCGTGTTGGCGCAGGCGGGGCTGCCCGAGGGCGCACGTGTGGTTGCCCATCCCGATCTCGCGGGTCGTATCCGGGCGCGGGCGCGCCGCGTCGAGGTCGGGCATGGGCCGTTTTTATGGGGTGAGACGCTGGCCACCGCGCGCGCGGCGGGGGCGGCGGCCCTGATGCGGCACGCGCTGGCGCAGGCGCAAATTGCAGCCGAGGAAAGCAAGGGGGCGAAACGGTCCGAGGCGGCAAGATCGCAGTTGGAGCCGGTCAATGACCGCTATGATACCACCCAAAAAACCGTTCTGGCGGGGCTTACGATCATGCGGGCAAATCTGTTTCGCCCGGTTTCCATCGGGGCGCTTGCGGTTCAGCTTGGAGTGTCGCACCGGCAGCTTGAGCGGCTCTACGAAAGAGAGCTGGGCGACAGCCCGGCCCCGATCTATCGCGAAATGCGGATGGAGGCGGCCCGGATTGAGGTGCGCGACGGGCGCCGCCCGATGCAGGCCATCGCAGCCGATTTCGGCATGTCCCCGGCCGGGTTTTCGAAAATCTACCTCAAGCAGTTTGGCGTCGCCCCCAGTGCCGATCGCCGCGCCGTGGTTGAGGCCAGCCGCTAGGCGCTTGACCTTCGCGGCCCGACCGCCATTGTGCGACGATGCAACAAGGAGCGGACATGACCCAACAGCCCAAATCGGGCCCTCTGGCGGGGTTGCGCGTGGTTGAAATGGTCGGGCTTGGGCCAGGGCCGTTTGCCGGGATGCTGCTAGCCGATATGGGGGCCGATGTGCTGGCCATCGACCGGCCCGGTGGCGTGTCGATCAGTCTGAGCCATGACATTTGCCGGCGGGGCAAGGAATTTGTTGAACTGGATGTAAAGACCGAGGCGGGGCGCAGGGTGGCGCTTGATCATATCGCGCAAGCCGATGCGCTGATCGAAGGCAATCGCCCCGGCGTGATGGAACGGCTGCGCCTTGGTCCCGACGATTGCCTGGCCCTGAACCCGCGCCTTGTCTACGGCCGCATGACCGGATGGGGGCAGGAGGGTCCGCTGGCGCAGGCGGCGGGCCATGACCTCAATTATATCGCGCTGGCCGGGGCGCTCTATCCGATGGGCGCGGCCGATGCCCCGCCGCCGGTGCCGCTGAACCTGGTGGGCGATTATGGCGGCGGCGCGATGTTTCTGGCCTTTGGCATTCTGGCGGCGGTCTATGAGGCGCAGCGATCGGGGCAGGGCCAGGTTGTCGATGCCGCGATGGTCGATGGGGCCTCGCTCATGATGGCGATGTTTCATTCGTTGCAGGCGTCCGGTTGGTGGCAGCCGGCTAGGGCCGCGAATTTTCTGGATGGGGCGGCGCATTTTTATGGCTGTTATGCCTGCGCCGATGGCAAATTCGTCTCGGTCGGGGCGATCGAGGCCCCGTTCATGGCGGTTCTTGTCGAAAGGGCAGGCCTGCCCCATATCTGGCTGGAACGGCATATGGACCGGGCCGCCTGGCCGGTGCTGAAGGCCGAGATGACGGCGCTTTTTGCCACCAGAACACAGGCCGAATGGTGTAATGTTCTGGAAGGGTCGGATGCGTGTTTCGCGCCGGTCCTGCCGTTTTGGGAGGCGCACCTGCACCCGCACGCAATCGCACGAAAGGCTTTTATTCGTCGCGAAGGCGTGATTGAACCGGCCCCGGCCCCGCGTTTTTCGCGCAGTATACCCGATCTGGCGGGCCCGGGCGCAGCGACAGGAGAGTGACGATATGGAAACCACCTTTACCCCAATTGCCAGCACTATCGGCGGCGTACTGATCGGCGCGGCCTCGGTGCTCCTGATGCTGACGCTGGGCCGGATCATGGGGGCCACCGGCATTCTGGCCGGGTTCTTCACCCCCGCCTCACGTGATGATTTCCTTTGGCGCGCGGCGATGCTGGCGGGGATGGTGACCGGCCCGCTGATCTATCTAGCGCTGACCGGCAGCTTTCCGGCGGTTGATATTCCGATCTCGATGCCGGTGCTGCTGATCGGCGGATTTATCGTCGGCATCGGCGTGACTGTCGGGTCCGGCTGCACCTCGGGGCACGGGGTTTGCGGCATGGCGCGGCTGTCGCCCCGGTCCATCGCGGCGACGGTGACCTTCATGTTGGCCACCGCGGCCACCGTTTATGTCATGCGCCACGTGATCGGAGGATAGGCCCCATGCGTATTCTGATTGCATATGTCGTCGGCACGATTTTCGGCCTTGGGATCTCGATCTCGGGCATGGCGAATCCGGCCAAGGTTCTGAATTTTTTCGATGTCGCGGGCACCTGGGATCCCAGCCTTGCCTTTGTGATGGGTGGCGCGCTGGTGGTGACGTTTATCGGTTACCGGTTCATCCTGCCGCGCCCGGCGGGTCCGATGTTCGAGCAACGGTTCCTGTTGCCCGGATCTAAGCATATCGACGGCAAACTGATCGGCGGCGCGGTCCTGTTCGGCGTCGGATGGGGCATTTCGGGGTTCTGCCCGGGTGGGGTTCTGCCGGTGCTTGGCACGGGAAAGATCGAGGTGATCCTGTTTGTCGCCGCCATGGTTGCAGGGATTTTCGCGGCCCGCGCGATGATGAATTTTCGCAGGCCTGCGACCCCGACACAAGCCTGAGACAAGGAATGGCGGAACACGAATGCGGGTTATGGAAAAGGCAATGACGATGGAAATCAGGACGATCAGCGACACCGTTTCGGTATCGCCGCAAATCACCGCCAGGGATGTGCCCGCAATCGCCGCGGCCGGGTTTCGGGCAATTCTGTGCAACCGGCCCGATGGCGAGGGGGCGGACCAGCCCGATTTTGCCGCGATAGAGGCTGCCGCACGCAAGGCGGGGCTGCAGACCTTGTTCCAGCCGGTCGTGCCGGGCAAGGTCACCGATCGCGACGGCGCGGATTTCCGGGCCGCAATCGCGGCGTTGCCAAAGCCGGTCTTTGCCTATTGCCGCACCGGCACCCGTTGCGCGACGTTGTGGTCGCTCGCTCAGGCGGGCCAGTTGACAGTCGATGAAATCATGCAGGCGACCCAAGCGGCAGGCTATGATCTGGCGGCATTGGCTCCGCGTCTCGGCGCGTCCTGAGGTCAGGCCATCTCCAGTGACAAAAGCCGCTCCAGACCGGTGTTGCCACAGGTCAGATCAGCCAGGCTGATCGGATCGAGCGCTGCGTAAAACGCATCCAGCGCCACATCCAGCGAGCTGCGCAACCGGCAGGCCGATGCAATCGGGCAATGGTTGTCGTGGGCCGAGAAACATTCCGCAAAGGGCGTGTTGGCCTCGAAAATGCGGAAAACGCGGCCAACGGATATGGCCTCGGGCGCGAATTTCAGCCGGATACCGCCGCCGCGCCCGCGCAAGGTCTCGATAAACCCGGTCTGTGCCAGTTGGTTGATGACAACGCCCAGATGCGCCTCGGAGGCCCCGCAGGCCGCCGCGATCTCGGATTTGCGCAGAACGCGGTCCGGGTTCACCGCGCAGGTCATCAGCGCGCGCATGGCGATATTGGTGCGGATGGTCAGGCGCATGTCCCAGATCCCGGAAAAAGGGTGTTTGACTGCTCGCCACCATAGTGGGCGGTGGCCTGCCTGCCTTGATTCAGATCAGGGCAGGGGCACCGGCGCGCGGACACCCCGTTTGGGAAAAAATCAGGGTTCGAGCGAATAAAGCGCCGCGGGCCGGTGCCGCCCGCCGGATGTTTTCTCTTTCAGATCGACCAGTTCCCAGTTGGCGGCAATCCATTTGCGAAAATTGCGCTTATCCAGCGGCTCGCCCTTCAGGGTCTCGAACACCGCCTGCGCCTGTGCCAGGGTGAACTTCTGCGGTAGGAACTGGAACGCCGCCAGTGCGGTTTCGGTGACGCGGTTGGTGACTTTATCGGCCAGACGCGCCCGCGCATCGGCCAGGATCGCGTCATGATCGAAGGCCAGCGGCGGCAGGTCATTCATATCAAACCATTGCGCGTCCGAAGCATCGGTGGAGGCGGCCAGGATCATCGTGTCGGACGGCACCAGCGCCATGAAGGCCACCGTGATCACCCGCTCGCGCGGGTCCCGATTTGGCATGCCATAGGCCCCAAGCTGCTCCAATGGCATGCCGGTGACGCCGGTTTCCTCTTCCAACTCGCGCGCGGCCCCGACCACCAGATCCTCATCCATCTTGATAAAGCCGCCGGGGATCGCCCAACTGCCCTGAAAGGGTTCAATCAGGCGCTGGATCAGCAGAACATGCAATTTGCCCGCGCGGATCGAGAAAATGCAGATATCTGCCGTGACCGCCGGATGCGGGTATTCATAGGTATAGCTCATAGATGCCCAGTTCACCGGAATTGCGCTTCCGGTCCTTTCGTCGCTGGCCCTGTCCCCGGGCAATTCGTATGTGTCGATTTCACACATATTTTGTCGGGCCCGTCAATAGGGTTGGCCGGCCCTTCGGGACAGAAAGGGCCGGCCGGACGATCCGGGGAGGGGGGACAGGGAAAAGAACGGATCGTCATCTGGGGAGGGAGAAAAGGCTTAACGGTAAGGGTTCGGACGAGATGTTTCAGAAATCGGTCGGGTTGAGGAAATGCGACTTGAAAAGGTGTTGGTCGGAATTGGGGTGACGACGATTGGCTGCGGGAAAACGGTGCGAAGGATCCGTGCAGGCAGGGTCATTGGGGCTGTCCTTCTATTCGTTTGCCCGCAAGAAGCGGCGTTGGGGGGAGGGCGCCGTTTGTCGCGTCCGGTTGGTGGGAGAGTTATGCCAGATCATATAAGTGTTGTAAATACACTAAATGTAAAAACCACTTCCGGGTTCCGGTTTTTCGCCCAAAGGATTGAATCTGATGCGTTCTTTTCCCCGCGATCTTCATGGGGGCTGCGCTTTGTTCGCCCCGAAACCTGGTCAACATTCGGGTTCCACCCCACCGAAGGGCTGGATTTTTTTGGCAGCACAGGGCTTGATAGCGCTCTGATGACCGAGAGATCCCGAATCTTCATTTCCTATTCGCACAAGGATGGGGAACGCGCAGATTTTCTGTGCGATGGTTTGCGTGATCGCGGCCATCCGGTCTTTATCGACCGTGAAGGGATATTTGAGACCGAACACATCACCACGCGCATCCGTGACATGATCCAGGGGTCCGATGTGGTGCTGCTGGTTCTGGGACCGAACTGGATCACGTCACCGGCCTGCCAGATGGAGATGCACCTGGCGCTGGAGCTGAACAAGCGCATCCTGCCCGCCGCCTTCGAGGATGTCGGCCCGAGCCTTCCCGATGAGATCCGTGAGATCAACTATGTCCGCTTTTACGGGCGCGGCGGCGATTGGCCCGACGCGCTGGAACGGGTCGACCGGGCTCTGGACCGCGATATCGACTGGGTGCGCGACCATACCCGGTATGGCGAGCTGGCCAGCCGCTGGCTGCGCGGGGCGGGCACCGAGCCGCGCGGGCGCGAATTGCGCGACATGCAGGGCTGGATCAGGCATCGCCCGCGTGGTGCGCCGGAACCGACCGATGCGCATTGGACCTTTCTCAAGGCCGGGCTCAAACAGCGCAAGATCACCCGCTGGATCGCCAGCGTCGGCCTGTCGGTGGCTGTGACCGCCAGCCTGATCACCGGGTTTTTCTGGGTCTCGAACCGGCAATGCGAATATCTGCGCACCCGCGCCACCCAGGCCGAAACGCTGGAACCGGTGGCCGCCATCCAGCTGATCCTGCCGGGCGCGGGCATGTCGCTTTGCCGGGCCGAGGATGCCTGGTTGAATGTGTTCGGCCAATTGGGCCGGGCGGTGCGCGATCAAAGGCTGCGCGCCTCGGTTACCTTGCCCGGAACTTCGGCGCTGGTTGCCGATTTTCTGCCCGGTTCGGCCCATATCATATCGACCGGAGAGGACGGGACCGCGATCATCATCGATTCCGAGACCGGGCTGACGCTGGCCGACCACCTGGCAACACCTGCACCCGACCTTGCCCCCCGCATTCTGCATGATCAGGGCCAGTTCATATTGTTGCGCGACGCGCGCGCGACCGTCTGGGACCCTGAAACCCGTGGCGTTTCGGGCCTGCCGTATCAGGGCGGAGAACGGGTGCTGGCCGCAGCCCTCAGCCCGGGGCGCGATACGCTGGTTGTGGCGACGGCAGGCAACATGTTGCGGTTTCACTCGCTTATCTCTGGCCGGGCCCTGCGCGTGCCGATAGATCTGGGTGCCGATATCTCGGCGCTTGCCTTTGTGCCCGACAGCGCCCGGATCGTGGCCGTCGTCGGCAGCCAGCTGCGGGTGATCGACCTGGTTCCGGCCTTTGATGGCCTGGGGGCGGGTCTGATCCATGTTCTGGACATGCCGGGGCGCATTTCCACCCTGTCGGTATCGGCCGATGGCAGCACGGTTGCCGCGGCCTCGGGCAATCGGGCCGGGGCCTGGGATCTGACCACTTTCGACGAACTTCTGACGCCAAGCGCTTTGTTTCAGGAAAACGAAGAGATCCGCAGCCTCGGCCTGGCCCCCGATGGCCTGCGCATGGTGATCGGCACCAGCCAGAACCGGGCGCGGGTCCATGACGTGCCCACCGGTAAGGATCTGTTCAGCCTTCTGGGCCATCGCAGCCCGGTGCGCCTGGCCCGGTTTTCGCCGCAGGGCGATGTGGTGATGACCCATGACGAAGCCGGGGTGATGCGGTTTTTCGATGTGAATACCAACCAATTGGACAGCTCGGTTTCCACGCAGATGATCGAGGCCGTGATCGATGCCAGCGAGGCCGGGCTGAATGCCTCGGCGGGGCGGCTGGAGGCGACGGGGCTGGACATCATTGTGCTGCCCAATCAGGAAAACGTTCTGGCGCTGCAACATGCCACCGACGATCCACCGCCTTTCTACAACGACCGGCTGTTGCATGAGGGGTTTGTAACGTCGATGGCGCTGTCGCCCGATGAACGGCTGCTGGTGACCGGGGCCGATGACGGCCAGGTTCGAATCTGGGACACGCAGACCGGCCTTTTGCTATATCGCTTCATTCAGTCGCGCGATGCGCTTGCCCCCTTTGTAGGGGCCGATTTCGCGCCCGATGGCGATCACGTGATTTCATGGGACAGCAATGGTGAACGCCGGGTTTGGACCATCGAGCCATTGCAGGGCGATCTGTTTCAGACCGCCTGCCGGATTTTGCCCTTTCGCGACGGTGTGCGCCAGATCGGGCCGGATGCCGCCCCTGTGGCCGATCCGGGCGAGGATCCCTGCAATTTGGTCCGCTTTCTGCCGGGATGGGGGGCGGTGTTCGGCCTTGGCAATGGCTGATCCTTCGCGGCTTTGTCTGCGCCTGGCGGGTTTTCCCGCGCCGCGCCCCTTGCAGCCCCCCGCGCGCAACCATAAGATTCCTTCTCAACGTATATCAAACCCGAGGCAGGCCCGATGCACGATCCCCATGAATTTTACATGAACACGCTCGTTCCCATGGTGGTCGAACAGACCAGCCGCGGCGAACGCGCCTATGACATCTTCTCGCGCCTGTTGAAGGAGCGGATCATTTTCCTCAGCGGCCCGGTCCATGACGGCATGTCCAGCCTGATCGTGGCGCAGCTGTTGCACCTTGAGGCCGATAACCCGTCCAAGGAAATCAGCATGTATATCAACAGCCCCGGCGGTGTCGTGACCTCCGGATTGTCGATCTACGACACGATGCAATACATCAAGCCCAAGGTCTCGACGCTGGTGGTGGGGCAGGCGGCGTCGATGGGGTCGCTGTTGCTGACGGCGGGCGAGCCCGGCATGCGGTTTTCGCTGCCCAACAGCCGCATCATGGTGCACCAGCCTTCGGGCGGGTATCAGGGCCAGGCCACCGATATCATGATCCACGCCGCCGAGACGCAAAAGCTGAAGGACAGGCTGAACCAGATCTATGTCAAGCATACCGGGCAGAAGCTGGGAAAAGTCGTGGACGCGTTGGAGCGTGACAATTTCATGGATGCCGAGCAGGCCAAGGATTGGGGCCTGATCGACGAGATCGTGGAAAACCGCAGCACCGACGACGATAGCTGATTGGAGCGCGTCGCGTTTGATCGAATTCAACTTTCTGCCTGAACGCGTTCGCTGGTGCAAACGCTGCCTCAGTCAGAATGTTGAATGCATGAATCGAGTTGACCGCGACGCGCTCTGGATCCGCCGGCAAGCGGTCACGAAAACGTGCACAGCCCCATGCCTCGCGCTCGTCTGTGACGCATCTTCCGGTCGCGGCAGGCTAAGAAAACCAGTGAAAATGCCCGTCAGAGGTGCGGCCCGGTCGGCGGCCATAGCGGGCATTTACCACCTCTCGAAATTGCGACGGGAGGGCGTGCATTTTGACATTGTGGACCGGTTGGGGCTGCTTTAGTCTTGGACGAACGGCGAAACAGGTCGGGGCCAGGCGCTGGCTGCTCTCCGCGACACCCCCCGTTGAGGTTAAGACGACATGGCAAATTCATCCGGCGGCGACGCGAAAAACACGCTCTATTGCAGTTTCTGCGGCAAAAGCCAGCATGAGGTGCGAAAACTGATCGCGGGGCCGACCGTATTTATCTGTGATGAATGCGTCGAGCTGTGCATGGATATCATCCGCGAGGAAACCAAAACGGCCGGGCTGAAAGCCACCGATGGCGTGCCCTCGCCGAAAGAGATTTGTGAAGTTCTGGATGATTACGTGATCGGTCAGAGCCATGCCAAGCGTGTGTTGTCGGTGGCGGTTCACAACCATTACAAACGCCTGAACCATTCCGGCAAATCCGAGATCGAGTTGGCGAAATCGAACATTCTGCTGATTGGTCCGACGGGCTGCGGCAAGACGTTGTTGGCGCAGACGCTGGCGCGCATTCTGGACGTGCCCTTTACGATGGCCGATGCCACCACGCTGACCGAAGCCGGGTATGTCGGCGAGGATGTGGAAAACATCATCCTGAAGCTGTTGCAGGCCAGCGAATACAATGTCGACCGGGCACAGCGCGGCATCGTCTATATCGACGAGGTCGACAAGATCACCCGCAAATCCGACAACCCCTCGATCACCCGCGATGTGTCGGGTGAGGGCGTGCAGCAGGCGCTCTTGAAGATTATGGAAGGCACCGTGGCCAGCGTTCCGCCGCAGGGTGGCCGCAAGCATCCGCAGCAGGAATTCCTGCAAGTGGATACCACCAATATCCTCTTTGTCTGCGGCGGGGCCTTTGCCGGTCTGGAAAAAATCATCGCGGCGCGGGGCAAGGGCTCGGCCATTGGCTTTGGTGCCGATGTGAAGGATGAAAGCACCCAAGGCATCGGCGAGATGTTCCAGCAGCTGGAGCCTGAGGATCTGCTGAAATTCGGTTTGATCCCGGAATTCGTCGGCCGTCTGCCGGTGATCGCCACGCTGACCGATCTGGATGAGGATGCGTTGGTGACTATCCTGACGCAGCCGAAAAACGCATTGGTCAAACAGTATCAGCGCCTTTTCGAGCTGGAAGACAGCAAGCTGAAATTCACCGATGATGCTCTGAACGCCATCGCCAAACGCGCAATTCAGCGCAAGACCGGCGCACGCGGGCTTCGTTCGATCATGGAAGATATCTTGCTGGATACCATGTTTGAATTGCCGGGAACGGAAGGCGTAGAAGAGGTTGTCGTGAATGAAGAGGCCGTAACCTCGGACGCGCAGCCCCTGCTGATCTACGCCGAGCGGAAAAAGGACGAGTCCGCAACGGCGGGCTGACAGCACATTTCAGATATTTGACCAGATTGTCCCGCTGCTGGCGCTGCGGGTCCGGGATCTGGTGCCCGTTGAAATGTGATATGTCCGATCGATCCCGGCACCAGGTTGCGGGCCCGTGGGATTGAGTATTAAAGACAAAGAAGAAAGGCTTATCTGAGCCAGAGCTTTTCGCGTTTGAGCCGGTTGCGAATGGCTTGTTCCTTGCGCGGCAAATTGGCCTGATCGAAAAGGTCGCGCGCCTTTTGGCCCTTGCCCTGATAGATCATCCGACGCATCGGCTCATAACCTTTCAGCACTTTCTTGATCCAATTGGGCGCACTGACCTCTTCCAGAACGTCGATGACACGGGCATCTTCGCGGGCATAGAGCAGCGGCAGAACCCGGTAATGGCAGGTGGTCCTGCCGTCCAGCCAGCCGGGTTCAAGCGCATCGCGCCCGCCGCCCAGGGAATGGATGACAAGGGGCAGGGCGACCTGATCCAGCCAGGGATCCATCACCTGGCACACCAGTTCCTCGGGTGGATTGTCGCGAATTTCGAGGGCGTAGTGCAGGAACCGGTCGCCGAATGCGTGCGGGCAGTTATAGTAGAAGAATCCGGCGTTGAAATAGAGATAGCGACGCCAGTATTCATCGGGTTGGGACGGGTCGAGAGAGGTTTCGAAGTCGAGCCCGAAGCGGTCATAGAGCGATTTCCAGATCCGGCCATATCCCGGTCCGTATAGCTCCAGTTGCGGCCAGGTGCCTTCGACCTTGAGCGAGGCCGAGGGGCGGCTGAAATCAAACGGCACGTGGGTC
>CAXBGQ010000016.1:0-19965 GCA_963975135.1 uncultured Nioella sp.
GACGGTTCCAGTCCAGCGCGAAGGCCAGCGGCTGCCAGCCGGTCTGCGGGCGCAGTTTTTCCTGACCCACATAATGGGCCCAACCGCCGCCGGATTGACCGACACAACCGCACATCACCAACATGTTGATGACACCGCGATAGTTCATGTCCATGTGATACCAGTGGTTCATCGCGGCCCCGATGATGACCATGGACTTGCCTTTGGTCGTCTCGGCGTTTTGTGCGAACTCACGGGCAACATGGATGATCTTGTCGGCCGGAACCCCGGTGATTTTCGAGGCCCAGGCAGGCGTGCCCGGCATCTCGTCGGCGTAATCGGAGGTGACCCAATCGCCGCCAAGCCCCCGGTCGAGGCCGTAATTGGCGCAGAAGAGGTCAAAGACCGTTGCGACCTTGATCTCGCCGTCGGCGGTCTGGACCGTTTTCACAGGGATATTGCGGGTCAGAACATCGGGATGGTCGGCGTCGGTGGCAAAGTTTTCGGTCGCTTCGCCGCCGAAATAGGGGAAATCCACGCCTGCAACAGCGTCATGATCCTCGTCCAGCACCAGGCTCATCTTCAGATGCGTATCTGCCTGGTTTGCGCGTTCCTCAAGGTTCCATTCGCCATCTTCGCCCCACCGGTATCCGACCGAGCCATTGGGCGCGACCAGCGCGTTCGAGGTCTCGTCCAGCGCGACGGTTTTCCATTCCGGGTTGTTGTCTTCGCCCAGTTTGCCGTCCAGATCGTCGGCCCGCAGGAACCGGCCCGGCACAAGGCGGCCGTCCTTTTCATCGAGCCTGACCAGCATCGGGAAGTCGGAATATTTGCGGGTGTATTCCTCGAAATATTCGGCCTGACGGTCGAGGTGAAACTCGCGCAGGATGACGTGGCCAAAGGCCATCGCCAGCGCGGCATCGGTGCCCTGCTTGGCATTGAGCCAGACATCGCCAAATTTGGCGGCCTCGGAATAGTCGGGGCAGATGACGGCGGATTTGGTGCCTTTGTAGCGGACTTCGGTATAGAAATGCGCATCCGGCGTGCGGGTCTGCGGCACGTTCGAGCCCCAGAGCAGCAGATAGCCCGAATTATACCAGTCGGCTCTTTCGGGCACGTCGGTCTGTTCGCCCCAGGTCATCGGCGAGGCCGGCGGCAGATCGCAATACCAGTCATAGAACGACATGCAGACGCCGCCCATCAGGCTGAGGTAACGCGACCCGGCGGCGTAGCTGACCATCGACATGGCCGGGATCGGCGAAAAGCCGAAGATCCGGTCGGGGCCATAGGTTTTCGCGGTATAGGCGTTGGCAGCGGCGGTGATTTCGGTCGCCTCGTCCCAGGTGGCGCGCACGAAACCGCCCTTGCCGCGCGTCTCGACATAGGAGGCGCGGATGATCGGGTCGTTCTGGATCGCGGTCCAGGCCTCGATGGGGGTCTTGGTTTCGCGCATCTTGCGCCAGACCTTCATCAGCTTGCCACGAATGAGCGGGTTCTTCACCCGGTTGGCGGAATAGAGATACCAGGAATAGCTGGCTCCACGGGCGCAACCGCGCGGTTCGTGGTTGGGCAGGTCGGGGCGCGTGCGCGGATAATCCGTCTGCTGCGTTTCCCAGGTGACGATCCCGGATTTGACGTAGATCTTCCAGCTGCACGACCCGGTGCAGTTCACACCATGGGTGGAACGCACGATTTTGTCGTGCCGCCAGCGGTTGCGGTAGGTGTCTTCCCAGTCGCGGTTTTCACGGGTCACTTGCCCATGTCCGTTCGAGAACTTTTCCAGTTGCTGCGACTGGAGGAAATTCAGTCTGTCGAGCAGGTGGCTCATGTTTCTTGCTCCCAAATGGGTTGTCGGTGCCTGCCCGAAGTGGATCTCCGGGCAGGCAGAAAAGTAGGATCAGGGGTTCTTGATGTAAGCGCCGGGGCGCAGGTAGAACCACCAGTTGATGACGATGCAGACCCCGTAGAAAGCCGCGAACCCATAGAGCGCGTATTCAGGGGTGCCGGCACCCATCTGTTCCCCGAACACTTTGGGGATGATGAACGCGCCATAGGCGGCAACCGCAGCAGTCCAGCCAAGAACCGGGCCGGCCTGTTCCTTGTTGAACGCAACCGCGATGGTCCGGAAGGTGGACCCGTTGCCGATGCCGGTGGCCGCGAACAGGATCAGGAAGAGCACCAGGAAGGGCACAAAGAACTGTTCCGGCGTCGCCGAGGCATAGGCGGCCTGAATAAAGTAGGCCACACCAAGCGCCGAGGCGACCATCACGATCGAGATCCACTGCGTCACGCGGGCCCCACCCAGTTTGTCAGCCAGCATGCCACCAATCGGGCGGATCAGCGCGCCGATGAACGGGCCCATCCAGGCGAACATCAGAGCCGAGGGGCCGTTGGGATTGGCCACGTCATGGGTCAGGATGCCGTCAACTTCGAGGTGCTGAAACCCGAACACAACCTTGATAGTCAGCGCCAGAGCGGCCGAGTAGCCGATGAAGCTGCCGAAGGTCATGGTGTAGATGACCGTCATTGCCCAAGTGTGCTTGTTGCCAAAGATCTTGTATTGGCGCGTCAGGTTACGCCCGACCTGGCCGGGGATCAGTTTCAGACCCAGAACAGTCAGCGCGATAACGACGGGCAGCACGATCCATTTCGAGACACCAAAGCCGGAGCCACCGACACTTGCAGGCAGCATCAGCCACAAGCCGAACCCGGCGGTGACAAAGCCGATCAGCAGCATGAAGGAAATGATGCCGAACGCGCCCAGCGGCGACGGGATGTCGGGGCTGACATGTTCGTCACGGATGTTGTTCATGCCGAACCAGCCAATGACCGCCAGCGGGACCAGAGCCACCAGCCAGATGAAACCGGCGTTCTGGATATAGGTCTCGGACCCGGCCGGGATGCGGCTGAAGAAGGTGCCCGAGGTGTTCACCAGCGTCCGCGACTCGCCACCGAAGAGACCAAAGGTCATCACCAGCGGGATCACGATCTGCATCGTGGTCACACCGAAATTGCCCAGGCCCGCATTCATACCCAGCGCGTAGCCCTGGATCTTTTTCGGGAAGAAGAACGAGATGTTCGACATCGAGGACGAGAAGTTACCGCCGCCGATACCCGACAGGAACGCCAGAATCTGGAACCACCAAAGCGGTGTGTTCGGATCCTGCAGCGCGAAACCTGCCAGAGAGGCCGGGATTATCAAGAGCGCCGTGGTAAAGACGATGGTGTTTCGCCCGCCCGCGATGCGGATAAAGAAAGTCGACGGGATCCGCAGCGTGGCACCGGTCAGGCCCGCGATGGCGGCCAGGGTAAAGAGCTCGGAACGCTCGAAATCGAAGCCCAGGTTGATCATCTGAACGGTGATGATCCCCCAATACAGCCAGACGGCAAACCCGCACAGCAAAGAGGGAATGGAAATCCAGAGATTGCGGTTCGCAATCGCCTTGCCGGAAGAGGCCCAAAAGCTCTCATCGTCCGGTGTATAGTTTCTAAGGTCTTGTCCCACGAGTGATCTCCTCGTTTTTTGAAGGTGTTGCACCCCGTCGCTCTGGGCGGCGGGGTGCGGGAGTTCGTAATTAGTCAGCGGCTGGTGCGGTGGCCTGGTCGCGCCCCTTGATGGCAACCATGCCTTCTTCCAGCGCTGCATTGGCCTTTTCGGCGCGACGGCGCAGCGTCTCGATATTGGCGGCCGCAAAGTTTGCCCGCTCTTCGTCTTCCTGCCGCGTCGAGAAGCGGACAAAGAAGGCCAGGAACGAGGCACAGGACACGACGATACCAAGGATGAAGAAGGCTTCGGACCAGTCGATCATGTTCTTGAACAGGAAGCCCGCCAGAACCGCACCGGCATTGCCGCCCGCGCCGACCACACCGGCAACTGCGCCAAGCGCTTTCTTGTTGACGAAAGGCACGACCGAATAGGTGGCACCCTCAGCCATCTGCGTGAACAGCGAGAACACGATGAGCGACGGAATGGCCAGGAACAGAACCTGCATCTGGCTGAAGATCATCAGCGCGATGCCCTCAAACAGGATACAGATAAAGAGCCAGAACGACCGGCCGCGCAGGCCCCAGAGCGCACCGAAGTTGTCACCAAAGATACCGCCGAGCGTCCGGGCAAAGAGGTTCATCAGACCGAAACTTGCGGCCACCAGACCGGCGGTTACCAGCGTCAGGTCGAAATAGTCGATGAAGTAAAGTGCCGCGACGTTGTTGACCGTCAGCTCGATACCGAAGGAAGCCCCGTAGATAACGAACAGAACCCAAACGCGCGGGTCTTTCAGCGCCTCCATGTAGTTCTTGTTGACTTTCTTCTTTTCGGGCATCCGGCCCTGGGCGCGCAAATCGTCGAAATTGCCGTCGGGGGCATCTTGCGTCAGGAAATAGTAACCGATCCCGACCAGGAAGATGATGACGCCAACAATGACCATCGACAGGCGCCAGCCAACCGCTTCGGAAAAGCCAAAGCCGATGACCATGACCGAAAACAGCAGCGGCATGACAAACTGCGTAACACCACCGCCGAGGTTACCCCAGCCGGCCGATGTCGCATTCGCCTGACCCACAACGTTCGGCGCGAACATGACAGAGGTGTGGTATTGCGTAATCACGAAGGATGCACCGATACCGCCGATCAGAACACGAAACAGCAAGAAGGTCTCAAACGTCTGCGCAAGGCCGATCCCCATCACAGGCAGCGATCCCAGCAGCAGCAGCCAGGTGTAGGATTTCCTGGGCCCGATCCGGTCACACAACCAGCCGATAAAGAGCCGGGCGAAAATGGTCATCGAGACCGACCCGATAATGGCCCAACCGATCTGGTTTTGTGTCAGGGACAGTTCGTCGCGAACAACGGACATAAGCGGCGCAATGCCGAACCATGCGAAAAAACAGGAAAAGAACGCAAACCACGTCATGTGGAACGTTCTGATCTGCGGCATCTTTACGTTTAAAAAATTGCCCCAGAGACTGGTGGCCTTGTTTTGTAGCTCCATCGAAATCCCTCCGATCCTTGGCAGATCTGTCTCTGCCTTTCTTGATCTGGCGGGACCGTTACAGCGGGCATCGCGGAAAAAGTTGATCTAGGTCAAGAAACGCGAAAAACGCAGATAAATAAGGGTTTTTGAGAAAGATGTCACGACATGTGCGCGGTGTCTGCAAATCCGTGGTCGCGTTTGTGCTTGCTTGGGATTGACAATGCCCGGGTTGTCGCTTGATAAATGTCAATTGCAATTGGGGCGGGGGAATTACACCATGCTTGAGTCGGAAAATGGGCGTATTAGATCACTTGATGTGTTCGCGGGCATGGATGACGCGCATTTCGATCGTCTGATGCGGGGTGCCTACGTTCAGAATTTTCCTCCGATGATTGAACTGATCACGGAGGGCGACCCCAGTGATTTCCTTCATATCCTCGTCAGCGGCTCGGTCGAGCTCTTTTCAACCTGGAACGGGCGTGAAACAACGATGTCCACCGTTTGGCCTGCTTCCTCCTTCATCCTCGCGGCCACGGTTAAGGACGCGCCTTATCTCATGTCGGCGCGCACATTGGAGAAAAGCCGTATCGTTTTGCTACCATCCTCGGATGTTCGGGAGGTGTTCGATTCCGATCCCTGTTTTGCCCGTGCCATCGTGTCGGAACTGGCGCAATGCTACCGGTCGGTTGTCAAAAACACCAAGGATCTGAAGCTGCGCACCTCGGTCGAACGGCTTGCCAACTACCTGCTGCGCCAACAAAGGCGCGATGGCGGCGGGCCCGAGTTCATCTTGCATACCGAAAAGCGCCGCCTGGCCTCGGCGCTTGGCATGACACCGGAAAACATGAGCCGCGCGATCAAAAGCCTGAAACCTTATGGGGTTGGGGTGACCGGGAACAAGGTCTCGATCAAGGATCAGGACGACCTGGAGCGGTTTGCCAAGCCAAGCCCGCTGATCGACGATTTCAGAACCTGAGGCCACGTCGTGAACATCGGCAGGGGCACAGCCATTTACAGGGATCTCAGGTAATGCCAGACGCCAGGCCGCTTTTCTTTTTCCATGGCATTCCTGATTACGAGAACCTGTTTCCGCTTGCCCAACGCCTTGCCGAGCGGGGGCTGCCGGTCAAATGCTATGGCGCTACGGCACCGCTGCGCCGCGAACCAAGGTTGCGAAGATTGATCGCTGGCTCCTCGGCCGACATCAGGCTGCGCCCCAACAAGGTTCTGAAACGGTTCAGCGGCTGGTGGATACGGCCCGGCGATGTGCCTGTGGTTCTGGCTGACCCGGCTCTGTATGCCAGCGCCACAATCAGGCGCAGTGCCTATCTTCGCAAGCGGGGAATCAACACGATATTTGTACAGCATGGCGTTATCCAGATATGGGTGAATTTCCCGATCCCCGATACAGAACTGCGTCATTTCCATTCGGCGTTACTGCTCCTGAACGGCCCGCCCGCGGCGGCGACGTCGCTTGCGCCTGAAACCCGGGGCAGGGCGCGTCAGGTCGGGTTTCTGAAAGCCCCGATCTTTGCGCCGCGCCCGGCCAGCACGGCCTTTCGGAGGCTGCAATCGGAATATGCGCGAACAGTGCTGATCTGCCATTCCCTGCGCTGGGTTGCGCGATATTCCGGCTCTGAGATCGAGGCATTTTACAGCTTTGTTCAGTCTTTGGCCGGTCAACGTCCCGATCATCTGTTCATTTTGCGCGGACACCGCGGCAAGGCACGTGCGATCCACAATCAGAAAGATACCGAACTGCTGAAAAGCTCCCCGAATATCGTGCTGTCAAACGCTCATTCCGGGCTTTTGAAGGGGTTGGGGATGCTGGATGTGCTGGACCTTGCCGATCTGACGATCTCGACCGCGTCGACGGCTATTTTGGACAGTCTGTATCGCGGCAAGATGGCGGCGGTCTATCGCAACGAACATCCGGTCTATGACAGCTTGCCGAATGTAACATGCCCGGAGGATGCCTTGCGTTTTCTGGACGCCCCCCCGCTTGAGGCCGGAGCCGCCCTGAAACGCCGTTTTGGCGAAATTGACGCCAATCTTGACCGCGCCGCGTCGATGATTGAACGCTATCTCGCCCGTTAGGGTCAGAAATCAACCGTTACGCCCGGCAGGTTCATCGCCTTGACCAGGTCGCGGACTTCCTGCCGGGCGGCGACGTTCGAAATGTTCATCTTGTCCACGCCCATCTCGCGCAGATCCAGCAACGTCATCCCGGTCGGGAAAAGCTCGCGAAAGATCACGCGCTCGGACAGGCCTGGCGCAACACGAAAACCGATGCGCTTCGACAAAGCCATCAATGCGTCGCCCACCTTGCGTTTGTTGTGCATGTATTGCGCGCCCAAACGGTTCCGGACCACGATCCAGTCGATCGGGCTCAACCCTGCGCGCGCGCGCAATTGCCGGGCGTGCCAGACCATTTCCGAATAGACCGAAGGGCCCTTGATATCGTAGGTCTCGGGGTCGATCCGGGCCAGCAGGTCGAAATCGACGAAACTGTCATTCATCGGCGTGACCAGCGTATCGGCCAGAGAATGGGCCACTTGGCTCAACCGTGTATGAGAGCCGGGGCAGTCGATGACGATGAAATCGCAGCGCCCCTCAAGATCGCTGACAGCCGCCGAAAGACGGAGGTCGTAGATGTTATCATCGGGGCTAACCTGGCTTGGGTCGATTTCCGGCAATTCGATCAGCATCGGGGCCGCCAGTGTCAGGTCCCGGGTGCTGATCGTGTTCTGCCGGTTTTCGATATAGCGACCGAAACTGCGCTGGCGCAGATCCAGATCCAGCCCGCCAACCCGGTGCCCCATACGGGCCAGCGCGGTCGCCACATGCATGGCCGAGGTCGATTTGCCCGAGCCGCCCTTTTCGTTGCCGAAAACGATGATATGCGCCACTGCTGTCCCCTTTAGAGTAGTCGCTGAACCCGCCCTCGTTTGGTGGGGCGGGTCTGTAGGCGGCAATATAGGGAAGGTCTGGACGGGTGTTAAGCCGGAAAGGGCATGGCGGCGGGGAACTGTGTCTGAAACTGCGCGCATCCAAATGGCGTAAAGCGGATCACGCGGCTGTCGGGCTCGCGGTCTGCCCAGGAGTTGTCGAGCATCCATGACAGCATGCCCTGCCCAAGGCCGCCCGCCAGATGCGCCCGCCTCTCGCTCCAGTCCAGACAAATGCGGCAGAGCACGCGGCGCAATACGATCGGTTCTTGCTGCGCGAGGATCGGAGGTTTCTGAAATGCGTGTCCACGCCGCTTCCCCGAAACCCGAGTTGGAAAAGATTGAGGGGTTCATCTCGGCCGAACGGTTCCAGAGCCTTTCAGACCCCGACAAGATCCTGTCGCTGTCCTTTTTCGAGAATGAAACCGCCGTAGCACGCTGGCGGACATTGCCCGTGCATCGCGGCGCGCAAAGTCAGCGGCGGGATGGCGTTTTCCGGGATTGCTGTTTGCGGGTGGCCGCTGTGATCCGGGATTGCGGGATGACGGACAGACAGCAGGAGCTGAAGGACAGCCGCGCCGCCAACTCACAACGAAAAACGCCGCCCCGAGTGGGAGCGGCGTTTCCAAAAACTGATATGGTGCAAGGCTTCAGAAACCCAGACCTTCGTATTTCTTCTTGAACTTGGACACGCGGCCGCCGGTGTCCATCAGACGTGCGCCGCCGCCGGTCCATGCGGGGTGAACGGTCGGGTCAATATCCAGCGCCAGCTGGTCGCCTTCGGCCCCCCAGGTGGATTTCATCTGGATGACATCGCCGTTCGTCATCTTGACGTCGATGATGTGGTATTCGGGATGGGTATCTTTTTTCATTTGGCCGGTCCTTACGCTTCAGCGCCAGATTTGGGCTTGTAGTTGGTAACTTCCGCGATCCGGGCCGATTTGCCGCGACGCGCGCGCAGGTAATACAGCTTGGCACGACGCACACGACCCCGACGCACCACGGTGATGCTGTCGATATTGGTGGAATGCAGCGGGAACACACGTTCCACGCCTTCGCCAAAGCTGATCTTGCGGACGGTGAAGGATCCGCCAATGCCCGCGCCGTTCTTGCGCGCGATGCAGACGCCTTCGTAATTCTGGACACGGCTGCGCGTGCCTTCGGTCACTTTGTAACCGACGCGGATGGTATCACCCGCTTTGAAATCGGGGATGTCTTTCCCCAGGGCGGCAACTTGCTCCGCCTCGATCTGTGCGATCAGGTCCATCGCAATTCTCCAACAATGATCACGGTTTGCCCGCGAATGTGATGCCGTCCTCAGAGCTCTCGGTCTTCTTCCGGGTCCGCCTGTCGCGCCCGCCAGAGATCAGGTCAACTTTTCCTTACTGCGCCCCGTGATCGGATGTGGGCCGCAGGGAGAGGGCGAAGAAACCCTATCTGCCATGGCCCGGCCAAACGCGAAAACGGCCCCGTTGAGTCGGTTTAGTCCGACCGGGACGGGCGGTGTGTAGGGCAAGGCGCACCATTAGGCAAGGGCTCTAACGGGGTTTGCGGGCCTGATAGGCGGCCCAAAGATCGGGGCGGCGGTCTTGCGTCAGTTTCTCGGCCTGATCCTGACGCCAGTCGGCAATGCGCTTGTGATTGCCCGACAGCAGAACCTCGGGGATCTCGTGGCCCTGCCATTCGGCGGGTTTGGTGTATTGCGGATGTTCCAGCAGCCCGTCCGAGAAACTTTCCTCCTCGGTCGAGGCCTGATTGCCCAGAACATCCGGGATCAGCCGGACGGTGGCGTCAATCAACGCCTGCGCCGCGATCTCGCCGCCGGTCATCACGAAATCGCCAAGGCTCATCTCTTCCATGTCGAAATGGTCGATCACGCGCTGATCGACGCCCTCGAACCGGCCACAGAGCAGCGCGCGACGCCGTGGCCAACGCGCGGCCCAGAACATCGGCGCGCATCACCAGACCCGCGCCGCCGCCGGCGGGCGTGTCGTCGACATTGCGGTGCTTTCCGGTGCCGAATACGCGCAGGTCGATGGGTTCCAGCGCCCACAACCCCTGTTGCAGAGCCTTGCCAGTGAGGGACTGGCCCAAAACACCGGGAAACGCCTCGGGAAAGAGCGTGATGACCTTGGCCCGCCATGCCCCCTTTAGGTTCGGGGTCGGCGTTATCAGATCGCGCGGCGTGTTGCTGGCGCTGATCGACAGACGACCGTGGGATTTGCTTGGTGGTGTGGACATGCAGGCAGGCGTTAGCGCGATTGGGTTGGCAAGACAACACCCGGGGCGCTAGACTCGACCCGATGTTTTTGCACCACGCTGCTGGATTTAGAGGCACGTAATTTCAAAGGGCCCGCCTGACCGGGGCCCGTACGGGGGTATTTCCATGCGTATTCTATTGCGTTTATCGGCGGCGGCTGTGTTGACCCTGCTGTCGGGCTGTGCCTCGGGCACGGAAACACGGCGCGAGACGCCCGAAGGCACACCGGTCATGATCTGGGCCACCATTTACCGGCTGGTCGAAGGCCGCCCAAGCGACAATGGCGTGCCCATTCGCAACATGAACGGGCGCGAGATCGGGCCTGCGGTGGCGCGCCGCGATTGGTGCAATGGTGCATTGGCCGGCAGCATGCAGGTGTCAGGGCAGGTCTATAATTTCGCGGGCGTGGCAGGTCGCGCGCAGGCCAACTGCCCGCATAACCCAAGTGAACGCGTGCGTTGGCAGCCGTCGCCCTTTCCTTACGGGACCGGGTCC
Source organism: uncultured Nioella sp. (assembly GCA_963975135.1). Classification (GTDB taxonomy): domain Bacteria; phylum Pseudomonadota; class Alphaproteobacteria; order Rhodobacterales; family Rhodobacteraceae; genus Alterinioella. Next base: position 10,656 of record CAXBGQ010000016.1, read on the forward strand.
CGCAGCAATCCGTTGCGCCCGTTTCGCACGATCGCCTGCGACCTGGGCTGGGTCGACGGCTCGCGCCCCTGGGTGGCGGGGGGCTATCCCGAATTTGGCCAACAGCTATACATCGCCGCCGCCGACGGCGTGGTCTTGCCCGACGGGACCGTGCATGACGGGATTTTCACCTGCGAAGACACCGGCGGCGCGGTGACGGGAAACCATATCGACATGTTTCTGGGCCCGATCCAGGGCAGCATGGCCGAGGTGATCGCGCAAAACCCGTTCGATTTTGTCAGCCAGGGAAATAACCGTGAGTTCGAGGCGATCCTGTTGCCGATGACCGCGCCACCGCCCGAGCGATCCGCGCCCGCGGCCCCTGCTGCCACCGCAGGGGCAAGATGCGGCGGGCCTGCCCTCCTGTGCCGCTTACGGGGGCGGCTTCAGCAATAGGGCGCAAAACCCGGATCGTCGCGCAGCGCCTCGGTACCGGGCAGTTTCAACAGCTCTTGCAGCGCCAGGGCGGCGTCGGGGTTTGCACGCCGCGCGGCGAAATCCAGAACATGGGCCAGCCGCCGCTGATGCCCGCCGGGTCGCAGATGTGACATCAGCCGCTGCATGGCAGCCACCGATTTTTCCTCTGGATAGGGCCGCAGCGCCCAGGGTCGGACAACGACCATCGTGGCCGAGGCCCCGGGGCGCGAAGCTTGCGGATTGAACATCGCACCGGTGCGGCCAAATCTGCGGGTCATGAACGTGTCGATGCGTTCCCCGATGCCCCAAAGCCCGTCGCGGGAGCCAAAGAGATCCACATCGCGGCGAAGGCCCTGCGCCAACCCGATCCCCGCGATGCTGATCGCCAGTGTCACGGCCAGAAGCGCCTCGGATGACAGGTCAATCCCCGGGCGCGACAACTCCGGTCGGCCCGGTATTTCGATGGCGCGCAGCGGATAATTGGCCAGTTTGGCCAGGATCATGCCTGCCAGCAAGGGCAGCCCGGCTTGCGCGATACTTATGCCGGCGCGGGTGATCAGAAGGATGAATCCGGTGTTCTGGAGGCATTCGATCCCGCGCGGCAGATCGTAGGGGCGCAGCCAGATATGGGCCGCGAAGAACAGCACCGCAAAACCGGCAAAGAGCGCCGGATCAGTGGTGAAGAACCCGAATACAAAAGGCCCGAGCCCCGCAATGACAAGCCCCGCCTGGTGGGCGCGGGTCATGTATCGTCGCTGTCGAATAGCCCCTCTGGCGGGTCAATGACAATGCGGCCCGCGCCGAGGTCCACGGTGGGCACTATGGCTTGGGTGAAGGGCACCAGAACGGTGCCTTTCTGGCCCTTGGCGCGCAGTTCCAGCAGATCGCCGCCGCCGTGGTTGTGGACCGCGTGGATGCGGCCCAATTCGGCCCCGCCGGTGTCAACTGCCGTCAGGCCGATCAGATCGGCATGGTAGAACTCATCATCAGGCAGGGTGGGCAGGGCCGCGCGTGGGGCAAAAAGCGTGGTGCCGCGCAGCGCGTCGGCGGCCTCCTTGGTTTTAACGCCTGACAGGCGCACCGCAAAGCCGCTCTTGACCGGGCGGGTGATGGTCAGCGTGTAAGTGGTGGTCCCGTCTTCAGTGCTGAGGGGGCCGTAATCGCCGATCGCGGCCGGGTCGGCGCAGAAACTCTTGACCCGTGCTTCGCCGCGCACGCCGAACGATCCGGTGATGGCCCCAACGCAGATACGATCAGTCATGGTTTGGCCATCCCTTCGGTGATCAGGTTGAAATCGTGTTCGGAAATCTCAAATTGGCTGCGCCGGAAGGCCATACCCCAATGGCGCGGGGACTTCACGAAACTCAGGTGGTCGAGCAATGGGCGCACCGGCACCTCGTTTATGTCTTGATACACGGCGGCATCGCGCGCGAAGGGGCGGAATTCCGTGCCCGGCAGGGGCCGTTCCCGGACCGTTTCGCCGGTGACCGTCAGCAGCGCCACAAAGGCCTGTACCGGGTCACCGTCGAAATCGGTTTTGGGCGCATAGTAAATGACACGGTCCCCCAAGGATAGTTTTGCCATCGCCGCCTCTTTTCCGTGCGACAGAGCGACAAACCCGGCCGCTTGTGCGGCGCGGGCCTGTGCCAGATGGACGACACCTATCCAGAAGCGGGGGGCCACGTCTGAGGGCATCGCACTTATTCTGCGGCCTCATCGGCAGCGGCTTCCTCAACGGGCGCGGCAGCAGCTTCAGCGGCCTTGGTGGCTTTTTCTTCAGCGCGCTCGGTGGCTTTCTTGCCGGGGACGGCTTTTTTCGGGTTCGAGCGGGTCTTTTTCTCGACCACACCAGCGGCTTCCAGGAAACGCGACACGCGGTCGGTGGGCTGCGCGCCTTCGCCGAGCCAGTATTGCACACGCTCCATGTTCATCTGCACGCGATCTTCGCTGTCCTTGGGCAGAAGCGGGTTATAGGTGCCCAGTTTCTCGATATAGCGGCCATCGCGGGGCATGCGGCTGTCGGAGGCCACGATGCGATAGAAGGGGCGCTTTTTCGAGCCACCACGGGCGAGACGGATTTTCATGGCCATTTGAGTTTCTCCTTTGAAATGGCGGGTGCGGGCACGTGCCCGTTATTCCTGGTGTTTCTTGTGATGTTGGATGACTTCCTGAATCACGAAATTCAGGAAATTCTTGGCAAATTCGGGGTCCAGGTTGGCCCGGTTTGCCAGATCTTCGAGCCGCGCGATCTGTTGCTCTTCGCGTGCGGGATCTGAGGGCGGCAGGGCGTGTTCGGCTTTCAGCCGGCCAACTTCCTGCGTGTGTTTGAAGCGTTCGCCAAGCGTGTAGACCAGGATCGCATCGAGGCGGTCGATGCTTTCACGGTGGTCTTTCAGCAGGGCAGCGGCCTGGGTGACGGGGTCGCTCATGTCAGGGCCTCCGGTGATGGATGGCGGTAAACCAGAATGACGGTGCCCGGTTCGCAGGCGGGCGTGGCGGCGGTCTGATCAAGGGTGCAGCCCATCCGTTCGGCCAGCGCAATGGAGCGGACGTTGCGGGCGTGGATATAGGAGACCGCAGTTGGCCAGCCGAGGGTGTCGTAGGCGTAGATGCGCGCCGCGGTCGCGGCCTCATGCGCAAAACCCTGGCCTTCGGCTTCCGGTGTCCAGACAGTCCAGCCAAGTTCCCGTTCCGGCCAGTCCATCGGGTGCCATGGACCGGTCATACCCAGGGGGGTATCGGGATCTGATTTCGACGCGAAGACGAAGGAGCCATAGCCGCGCAACATCCACATGCCAGCGACATGGGCGAAGCCGCGCCAGGATGTGTGAAGATCGGCATCGGGGCCGCCGACGAAGGCGGCGCGGTCGGTTTTCAGGAACGCATCCCAATTTGCCGCGTCCGACAGGCGCGGTGCGCGCAGCACGAGACGGTTGGTCTCAAGCGTCGGGATATGCGGGCCAGCGGTCATGATCTCAGCCAAATTGACGCGCTGCCGCGCGGCTCTGAATCTGGAAAGGGGCGCATGATCTTGTTGCCGCGAGCGCGGTGCGGATGCGGGCGGCGGGATTTGAGTATTTGGACAAAGAAGAAGCCATCATTTCTTTTTCCCCAGACCGGAGAGGCCGGGCGGCAGGGCTGTGCCGCCGAGGCCGGGCAGGTTGCCCGACTGGCCCATCTGGCGGGCAGCCTCCATCGCGGCGGGATCCATGCCGGGCGCGCCGCCGCCGGGCATACCGCCGCCTTTGCCGAAGAGGGCACCGAGGCCGCCGCGCAGCATGCCCTTTTTGCCCATCTTGCCCAGTTTTTTCATCGCATCCGACATCTGGCGGTGCATTTTCAAAAGCTTGTTGAGATCCGAGACCTCCTGACCGGCACCGGCGGCGATGCGTTTCTTGCGGCTGGCCTGCAAGAGGCCGGGATTGGCGCGTTCGCGTTTGGTCATGGAATTGATCAGGGCGACCTGACGGCGCAGGACGGAATCGTCGAAGCCGGAGTTCTCCATCTGTTTGGCCATTTTGCCCATGCCGGGCATCATCGACATCATGCCCTCCATGCCACCCATCTTGAGCATCTGGTCCAGCTGGCTGCGCATGTCGTTCATGTTGAACTGGCCCTTCTGGAACCGTTTCATCATGCGCTCGGCCTGTTCGGCCTCCAGAACCTCCTGCGCTTTTTCAACCAGCGCCACGATATCGCCCATGCCGAGGATGCGGCCCGCGATACGCTCAGGCTCGAAGGTTTCGATGGCGTCCATTTTTTCGCCGAGGCCGACGAAGCGGATGGGTTTGCCGGTGACCGCGCGCATCGAAAGCGCCGCGCCACCGCGCCCGTCGCCATCCATTCGGGTGAGGACCACGCCGGTGACGCCGATCTTGTCGTCAAATTCCTGCGCCACATTGACCGCATCCTGACCGGTGAGGCCATCGACCACAAGCAGCGTTTCGCGCGGGGTGGCGATGTCGCGCACTTCCTGCGCCTGGGCGATCAGTTCGGCATCGATATGCAGGCGGCCGGCAGTATCGAGCATATAGACATCGTAGCCGCCGAGGCTGGCCTGGGTCTTGGCGCGTTTGGCGATGGCTTGTGCCGTTTCGCCTTTGACGATGGGCAGGGTGTCGACGCCGATCTGGGTGCCAAGGATGGCAAGTTGCTCCATGGCCGCCGGGCGGTTGGTGTCGAGCGAGGCCATCAGCACGCGCTTGCCTTCACGGTCCTTGAGGCGTTTGGCAAGCTTGGCGGTTGTGGTGGTCTTGCCCGAGCCTTGCAGGCCAACCATCAGAATGGGAGCGGGCGGGTTGTCGATCTTCAGCGCGCCGGGATCGCCCTCGCCGGTCAGCGTGTGGATCAACTCGTCATGGACGATCTTGATGACCTGCTGGCCGGGGGTGACCGATTTGGTGACGGCGGAACCCGTGGCCTTGGCCTCGACCGCTTTGATGAACGAGCGGGCCACCGGCAGCGAGACATCGGCCTCCAACAGGGCCACGCGAACCTCGCGCATCGCGGTCTTGACGTCATCTTCCGACAGCGCGCCTTGCTTGGTAAGGCGGTCGAAGACGCCAGAGAGGCGTTCGGACAGGTTTTCAAACATCGGGCGCGGCCCTTTCCTATTCGTCGATCGATGCCCCCGAGATAGGGGGCATGCCCGAATGCACCAATACCCCCGTGGGCGAAACCTCGCTGACGGGGGGCGATCCTGAGCATGGTGTCAGGACCGGAAGACAGGTGCTTCCGGGTATTGCGGCGGGGTTTAGTCCGCGGGCGGGGCGGAGTCAACACAGGTCGCGGTCAGCCGGGTGATGTCACCGGCCAGCATATCCTGGGTGTCGGGCGCGTGCAGCTGGAAGGTGCGGCGCAGCGTCAGGCTGTCCCATTCCTGCTGACTGACGGGGGGGCGGTCATAGGGCCAGCTGCCGGGGTCGCCATAAAGCGTGATCGCCATGGGGCCGCGGAAATCCTGGCCAACGAAGTTCAGCCCGACGACATCGACCGCGTAGATGCCGACCAGATCGGCGGCCTCGGTGCGGCTGGTGGTGATCAGGGTCCAGAGCCTGCCGGTGATATTGCCGTCCAGATCCATGGTGCCGGTGGCCAGATGGGCGGTGGCCCCGCCCTCCTGGCGAAAGCTGCGCACGGTTTCGAACTGCGCCGTGCCGGTCAGTATTGTGCCCGGCGGGTAAGGGCCGATGCCGCGGGTGACTTCGATGCTGAAGGTGATCGAGCAGGTCAGCGCCAGAGCGGGCGCGGCCCAGAGATAAGTGAGAAGAGCGAGAAAAAGCCGTGCCATGTGGATAACGATAGCACGGGCGCGGCGGCCCGCGAAAGGGCGGGGAGCGGCCTTCTGCCCGCTCCCCGCCGGGGTTTTCACGCGGTCAATGCGCCGTGCCGTCGGCAAAGCGGTGGCTGCGCACCGACCAGCCCGACATGATGACGGTCGCCAGGCCGGCCAGGACGACGTTCCAGGTCGCCGCGGCGGTGGCCATTTCAACGCCGGCTCCGAGGCTGGCAAAGCCCAAGGCCCAGGGCGATGCGATCAGCCACAGGCCGATGGCCATGTCGAGCCATTCCTCCCATTCCTCGAAACGCGTCAGCGCCGCGAGGGAAATCAGGAGGATGAACACGCCGGCCAGAACCGCGTTCCAGACGGCGGCCTGGGTGCCCGCGAAGCCGAGCACCCAGGGCGATACGATCAGCCATGCACCAAGCAGGACGGTGATGTCATCCTGCCAGTGCCTGCTGATGTTTCTCCAGAGATTCGTCATTGCAATACCTCCTCCAAAGGTTACTGCACCGACTTTCGGGGGGCCTGTCGCCAGGCCGGGTCAGCTTTCGCCGCAACCGGATGCCACCCGATTCGCAGTGGTGCAGACCGAGGGCGATTTAGGAACTAATTGCGTTTTTTCAAGGGGGAGGCACCTGCGGGAGCGGCGTCGTGGACCCATTCGGGGCGAAAGGCCGCAGGCGCATCCGGGCGCGCCTGCGGCTTTCTTTGAAGGGGGCGGATCAGGCGGCCAGCGCGTCGATCGCGTCATTGGCGGCTTGCAGCGCTGACTCGGGGTTCACGGCCAGCGCTTCGGCGGCGATGATTTCCACATCGGTGATACCGATAAAGCCAAGCAGATGCTTCATATAAGTGGTGGCAAAATCCACCGGCGAGCCTGCCGGAACACCGCCCGAAGCCATGACCAGGATGGCGCGTTTGCCTTCCAGCGCGCCTTTGGGGCCGGTCTCGGTATAATTGAATGTCACGCCGGCGCGGGCGATCAGATCGACCCAGGCCTTGAGCGCGGCGGGCACGCCGAAATTGTAGATCGGCAGGCCAATGACGATCGTGTCGGCACCAACAAGCTCCGCAATCAGAGTGTCGGACAGTGCCAGGGTTTCACGCTGATCGTCGCTGCGGTCATCGGCAGGCGTGAAATTGGCACCGACCCAGGCCTCGTCGATAAGCGGCAGGCCGGTGGCGAGATCACGGGTGGTCACGGCGGCACCGCTGAATTTGGCGACAACCTGGTCGGTCAGGTCGCGCGAGACGGAGCCTTCGCGGCGGGCAGAGGCATCGATACGCAAGATGGAATGGGACATGGGGTTGATCCTGTCTGAGAGCGTTGCTGTGGTCGAACGGATATTGGGCCTTGCGCGATCAGGCACAATCTGGCCAAATGCTAGACCGTATGTGCAGGAGCGCGCAGAATGTCATTTGACCATTGGGACGAGATCCGCACCGCCTATCAGGTTGCGCGCATGGGAACCGTCAGCGGCGCGGCGGATGTGCTGGGCGTGCATCATGCCACCGTCATCCGCCATATCGACGCGCTGGAGGGGCGATTGGGGGCGAAACTCTTTCAGCGCCACGCGCGCGGCTATACGCCGACCGAGGCCGGGCAGGATCTGCTGAGCGTCGGCACCCGCGCCGATGATCAGTTCTCGCAACTGGCGGGCCGCATCAAGGGGCGCGGCAACGAGGTGACCGGTGATCTGATCGTGACCTCGATCAGCGTGCTGTCGGGCCTTCTGGTGCCCGCGATGGGCGAATTTCAGGAGCGCCACCCCGATTTGCGGGTGCAGCTGGTCACCGACAGCCGCCTTTTCCGCATGGAATACGGCGAGGCGCATGTCGCCATTCGCGCCGGCAAACCGGGCGACAGCCCCGACAATATCGTGCAGCCCTTTTGCACCAGCTCGGTCGGGCTCTATGCGACCAAGGATTATGTCGCCGCGCATGGATTGCCCGATGAAACCAACCTGGACAGCCACCGGTTCATCGGGACCACGGTCGAACAGACGCGCGTGCCCTTTCTGCGTTGGATGAATGATCTGGTGCCCGACGAGTGTATCGTGTTCCGCACCAACGAGATGGACACGTTCCGTCATGCCGTGCGGGCGGGGATGGGGATCGGGTTCATCTCGCGCGCCGAGGTGCTGAACGATGAGGATCTGGTCGAGGTTTTGCCGCCGTTGGAAGAATGGTCGACCAAGCTGTGGCTGGTTACGCATATGGATCTGCACCGGACCGCAAAGGTGCAGACCTTTCTGCGGTTCCTGAAGGAAAAAGTGCAGGACTGGCCGGTGGATCCTGCCTGAGATGGGCAACCTCTCACGCGGGCATCTGGCGATGTTGGTTTTCTCGGCGCTGGTGGCGGGGTCATTTTCGCTGGGGGCGCAGGCGGCCAATCAAATCGCACCCATCGCGCTGAATGCGGTGCGGTTTGTCATCGGTGCCGTCGTGGTGGCGGGCATCGCCCTGGCGACCGGCGGCTTGCCCGCCCGCGCCTTTCGCGCGCCCTGGCGTTATCTGGTCCTGGGCGGGCTCTTTGGCTTTTATTTCGTGATGATGTTCGAGGGGTTGAAGACGGCCCCGCCGGTGTCTGCCGCGGCGGTCTTTACTCTGACGCCGATTTTGGCGGCGGGCTTTGGCTTTGTGCTGTTGCGTCAGCATATGACCGGGCGGATGTCGGTGGCGTTGGGGTTCGGGGCCGTCGGGGCGCTCTGGGTGATCTTTCGCGCCGATCTGGACGCGGCCCTGGCCTTTGAGGTCGGTCGGGGTGAGGCGATTTACTTTGTCGGCTGCGTTGCGCACGCGCTTTATGCGTCGCTGGTGCGCGTGCTGAACCGGGGCGAAAGCGCGATTGTGTTTGCGTTCGGGACCATGGTCGGCGGAGCCATCACCCTGATGGGGTGGGGGTGGCGGGACGTGGTCGCCACCGATTGGGCGGCGTTGCCCGGCATCGTCTGGGTCACGCTGGTTTATACGGCGGTTTTCGCCAGCGCCGCGACTACGGTCTTGTTGCAGTTTGCGGCACTGCGTCTGCCGGCGTCAAAAGTCATGGCCTATACATATCTTACGCCCAGCTGGGTGATCCTGTGGGAGATCGGGTTTGGCAACGGCATCCCGCCCGCCCTCGTGTTGGTGGGCGTGGCGCTGACGGCGGTGGCGTTGTTGTTGCTGCTGAAGGATGAGCATTGAATTTGGGGTTCCCCCCCAGTTTTCCCGTGGGGGCGCGGCCCGTCGCCATTGTCGCTCGGACCAATGGCGCGATAATGACACCTCCCGAGGTATTTTTGCCAGGATGAAGGGGTTCAGTCGGGTGGCGGGGTAAGTTCCTGCGCCAGAAAGGCCTCGAACGCGTCCAGGTTGACCGGCTCGAACTGACCGAAACCCTGCATCCAGACCGAGGCGGATTTCATCGCGTCGGGATCGAGCTTGCACCACTTCACGCGCCCGCGTTTTTCCTGGGAGATCAAGCCAGCCCCCGCCAGGATCGTCAGGTGTTTCGAGATCGCCGCCAGTGACATGTCGAACGGGTCGGCCACATCGGTGACGGCCATGTCATCCTCCAGCAGCATCGTC
>CAXBGQ010000017.1:0-19589 GCA_963975135.1 uncultured Nioella sp.
ACAAAAGCGGCGCGTCTTCCTCCGATACCAGCATCTTCACGGCAGGCCGACGCGGTGCCTTGGCGATGGTGTCACGGCGCAAGGTGATGCCCGCCTCGCCCTTGAGGATAGGCCGCGCGGCTGGCGTCATGCGCAGCGCGCCGAAACGGTCGGGGTCGGGGCGCACCAGATCATGCGCCGCCATCTGCCGGAACACAGCCTGCCAGCCGCGTTTGTCAAATTCGGTGCCGACGCCGAAGGTCGGCAGGCTGTCATGGCCGCGTTGGTGGATCTTGTCGGTGGCATTGCCCACAAGAATGTCGATCAGATGCCCGGCCCCGAAATATTCGCCGGTGCGCAGGATGGCGCTCAAGGCTTTTTGCACCGCGACCCCGGCCTCGAACGTGTCGGGCGGCGCGGCGCAGAGATCGCAATTGCCGCAGGCCCCGGGGCTTTCGCCGAAATAGCCAAGCAGCACCTTGCGGCGGCATTCCAGAGCCTCGGCCAGCCCAAGCAGCGCATTCAGCCGCCCATGATCCGCCGTCTTGCGGTCGGCCGGGGCAAGGCCTTCGTCGATCTGGGAACGGCGCAGGCGGATGTCGTCGGGGCCAAAGAGGGTCAGCGTATCGGCGGGGGCCCCATCACGGCCCGCGCGACCGATTTCCTGGTAATAGGCCTCGATCGATTTCGGCAGATCGGCATGGGCGACCCACCGGATATCGGGTTTGTCCACGCCCATGCCAAAGGCCACTGTCGCGACCACGATCAAGCCATCCTCGACCGCGAACCGACGCTCGACGATGCGGCGATCCTCAGCCTCCATGCCGCCGTGATAGTGACAGGCCTTGTGCCCGGCCTCGCGCAGGCCCTGCGCCAGCGTTTCGGTCTTGGCGCGGGTGCCGCAATAGACGATGCCGGATTGCCCCTTGCGGGCGGCGGCAAAGGACAGGATCTGGTTGCGCGGCTGGTTCTTGACCTCGAAGGCGAGGCTGAGATTGGGCCGGTCAAACCCGCGCAGAAAACTTTCGGGCGGGGTGCCGTCAAACAGGCGTTCGACGATCTCCACCTGCGTTTCGGCATCCGCCGTCGCGGTAAAGGCGGCCAGCGGCACGTCCAGCGCGCGGCGCAGGGCCCCGATACGCAGGTAATCGGGGCGGAAATCATGGCCCCACTGGCTGACGCAATGGGCCTCATCGACGGCAATCAGGCTGACGCCCGCGCGCCGCAACATGCGCTCGGTGCCGCCCGAGGCCAGCCGTTCGGGGGCCATGTAGAGCAGTTTCAGCGTGCCTGCCTCCAACCCCGCCCAGACGGCATCGGTTTCTTCCTCGGTATTGCCCGAGGTCAGCGCACCGGCCTGAACACCCGCCTCCTGCAACCCGCGCACCTGATCGCGCATCAGCGCAATCAGCGGCGAGATCACCACGGTCACCCCGTCACGGCAGAGCGCGGGCAGTTGAAAGCACAGCGATTTGCCGCCGCCCGTGGGCATGATCGCCAACACGTTGCGGCCCGCGACGACGGCATCCACAATCTCCTCCTGACCGGGGCGATAGGATGAAAACCCAAAGATGGATGACAAAAGGGATCGGGGGTCCGGCATGGCCTGTTTTCGCGTTTTTTTGCTGCTTTCTGATTGCCCGGACGGTCGCATATCGGGCCCGCGGGCACAAGCGGGCCGCCTACCCCTCAGCCAGCCTGCCAATCGTGATCAGCGTATCGCCATAACGGCGCTGATCCAGCATTTCGCAGCCTTCGGGCAGGATCGGCGCGGTGTTTTCTTCCCATACGATCAAGGCATCGGGCGCAACCCATCCGCCCGCCAGCGCCGAAGCCAAGGCGCGTTCGCCCAGCCCCTTGCCATAGGGCGGATCGAGGAAGATCAGATCGAACGCGGCCTGCTGGACATCGCCCAGACGGGTGGCATCGCGGCGAAAGACCCTGGACGCACCCTGCGCCGAACAAAGCCCGATATTTTCCCGCAAGAGCGCCCGCGCCGCCATGCCGTCATCGACGAAACAGGCAAACGCGGCCCCGCGCGACAGTGCCTCAAGCCCCAAAGCTCCGGTGCCCGCAAAGAGATCGAGCACGCGGGCCCCGGTGATCGGGTCGCCATAGCCGCCATTGATCAGCAGATTGAAAAGGCTCTCGCGCACCCGGTCGGATGTGGGCCTGAGATGGGCGCGGGCGTCACCCTTGCCGACCGAGGCCAGCGTCTTGCCCTTTTGCGCGCCTGCGATGATCCTCATCCGCGAAGGAGCGATTTCAGCTCGGTCGCGGGGTCGGCCACGACCTCTGCCGCGGGGCTTTTGCCGGCTTCCAGCAAGCGCTTGCCAACCATATAGGCGCGCGGATCGTTCATCGCATCGACCGCCAACAGCGTGTCACCGGCGTAATACCAATGCGATCGGCTGTCGCCCTCACCGGGGCGCACAACGACACGGTCATAGCCCGTGTTCAGCCCCGCGATTTGCAGCTTAGTGTCGTATTGATCGGACCAGAACCACGGGTAAGGCGCATAATCCCGATCCGCGCCCAGCATGTTCATCGCGACGCATTCGGCCTGATCAATCGCGTTCTGCACCGATTCCAGCCGGATGCGGTTGCCCTTGTAGACCAGTGACGCGCAATCGCCCGCCGCCCAGATCGCCGGATCCGAGGTGCGACCCTGCGCATCCGTCTTGATGCCATTGTCGATCTCAAGCCCCGCCGCCTCGGCCAGCGCCGTGGCCGGTGCAATGCCGACGCCGACGATCACCATATCGACCGCCAGTTCGCTGCCATCCGACAGCACCGCGCCGGTGACGTGATCCTCACCCGCCAGACGGTCCAGCCCCACACCTTCGCGGATATCGACGCCATGGCACGCATGCAGCGCGCGGAAATACTCCGAGGTCTCGGGACAGGCGACACGTTGCAGGATACGTTCGGCCATTTCGACCAGCGTCACCTCCATACCCATCTTGGCGCAGACCGAGGCCGCCTCAAGCCCGATATATCCGCCACCGACGATCAGCACCCGCTGGCCCGCCGCGACCCCTGGGGCCATCGCATCGACATCGGCCAGACCGCGCACCACATGCACGCCAGTCAGCGCGCCGCCAATGGCATCCGGCAACCGGCGCGGCACCGACCCGGTGGTCAGCGCGAGCTTGTCATAGGCAATGGTGCGGTCGGCAACGGTCACGGTCTTTGCATCCCGATCAATCGACAGGGCCGCGCTGTTCAGGATCAACTCGATCCCGTTCTCGGCATAATAGGCCTCGGGGCGCAGATAGAGCCGCTCCAGCGCCATCTCGCCCATCAGGTATTTCTTGGACAAGGGCGGGCGCTGATAGGGCGGCGCGGTTTCTTCACCGACCAGGGTCACCTGATCGTCAAAGCCTTCGCTGCGCAGTTTCGCCACCAAAGACGACCCCGCCTGCCCCGCACCGATCACCACAATATGCGACATCCCTGCCTTCCTTTCGCTGGCCAAGCCTCAATTTGTCTCTATATGGCTGTGAAACACCCCGAATGGCGAGAGGAAAATCATGGCACTTTCAGTGGGCGACAGATTGCCGGAGGCCAGCTTTCTGGTGATCGGCGCGGACGGGCCGCAAGAGGTGGCGCTCGGGCCCCTTCTGGCCGGTCGCAAGGTGGTGATCTTTGGCCTGCCCGGGGCCTTTACCCGCACCTGTTCGGCCGCGCATCTGCCCGGTTTCATCGCCTCGCGTGCGGCTTTGGCGGAAAAGGGGATCGCCGAGGTGATCTGCATCGCAGTGAACGATCCCTTCGTGATGCAGGCCTGGGGTGAGACGACAGGGGCGACCGCCGCCGGCATCACCATGCTGGCCGATGCGGGGGCCGCGTTCACCAAGGCCATCGGCATGGCATTCACCGCCCCACCCGCCGGGTTCTACGACCGCTCCATGCGCTATGCGCTGATGGCCGAAGATGGCGTGATCAAGCTGCTGAATATCGAGGTCAAACGCGGCGTGTGTGAGCTGTCATCGGGCGAAACGATGCTCGATCAGCTTTGAGTCCATGCGGCGTTGGCCCCGCCCTACCCCGCGACGGTAATTTGTGTCTGCGTCGGATAGGGAATGTCGATGCCGCCCGCGTCGAACGCCTCCTTCACCGCGCGGGTGAGGTCGAATTTGAGGCCCCAGTAATCGCTGGCATCGCACCACACCCGCACCGTGAAATCGACCGAGCTGTCGCCGAGGTTCGAGACCTTCACGAATGGCTCGGGTTCGGCATGGGGGCGCGTGTCGGCGGAGATGCAGGCCAGGATCGCAGCCTCCGCCGCTTTCAGATCGGTGTCGTAGGAGACGCCAAACACCAGATCGCAGCGCCGGGTGTCGTAATGCGAATAATTGGTGATGGCAGACGCGAATATATCGCCATTGGGCACGATGATCTTGACGTTATCGGGCGTTGTAAGCTCGGTGGTAAAGAGCGTGATCATGTCCACCGTGCCCGATTGCCCGCCCGCATTGATGTAATCGCCCGCCTTGAAGGGCCGGAACGCCACCAGCAGCACACCTGCCGCCAGGTTTGCCAATGACCCCTGCAAAGCCAGCCCGATGGCCAGACCGGCGGCACCGAGCAGGGCCGCCAGCGATGTTGTCTGAATGCCGAACCGGCCCAGGATGAACACCACAGCCAGCGCCAGAATGCCGTAGCGCGCCAGCGAGCCCAGGAAACTGGCCAGCGTGCGGTCGAACCGTTCGTTCAGATCTGACAGCGCGATGATGCGCCGCTTGATCCAGCCGCTGAACCACAGCGCCACGATCACGATGACCAGCGCCGTGACGGCGTTGACAGCGATATTGATGAAGAATTCCTGGGTCATATTGAATTGGTTCCCTGCGTTCAGCCCGCCAGCGCATCCATCTTGCGCGCCAGTTTTATGTCCAGCGCGCTTAGCCCGTCCACATCATGCGTGGCAAGGGTTACCACCACGGTCTTGTAGGTGTTGGCCCATTCCGGGTGGTGGTTCCACTTCTCGGCCCAGATCGCGGCGCGGGTCATCCAGCCAAAGGCGTCGATGAAATTGCGAAAGACATAGGTTTTGGTAATGGCGTCGCGCCCCTCGACCATGGACCATCCGCCCGCCAGCAGATCGGCCAGATCGCCCGCACGCTCGGCATCGCTTAGCTTTTCGGTCATTCCTGTTCCTCCACATGTGCCTTGCGAAACGGGCCAAAGCCCGTCAGCACCTCGATATCCTCCTCAACCGCGTCGCGTTCGGCGTCCAGATATTGCGCCACGGCATTCGAAAACCCCGCATCCGCCATCCAGTGCAGCGAATGAGTGGCCACCGGCAGATAGCCGCGCGCCAGTTTGTGATCGCCCTGCGCGCCCGCCTCGACCCGGCCCAGCCCGCGCGTGATGGCGGTCTCGATGGCCTGGTAATAGCACAGCTCGAAATGCAGGCAGGGGTGATGTTCGGTGCAGCCCCAATAGCGGCCAAAAAGCGCGTCGCGCCCGAGGAAATTCAGCGCGCCCGCCACCGGGTGCCCGCCCCGGCGCGCCAGAACCAGCAGCACGTCATCGCGCATCCGGTCCTGCACGATGTCGAAAAAGGCGCGTGTCAGATAGGGGCTGCCCCATTTGCGCGCGCCGGTATCCTGATAGAAGACCCAGAACGCATCCCAATCTTCGGGGCGCAGCGTGTCGCCGGTCAGGCCGACGATATCGCCGCCGAATTCCTGCGCCTGCCGCCTTTCGCGCCGGATCGCCTTGCGCTTGCGCGAGGCGAGGCTGGCCAGGAACGCCTCGAAATCGGTGTATCCATGATTTTCCCAGTGAAACTGTTGCGTGACCCGGTGCAGAAGGCCCATTTTCGCGCCTTTTTCGGCCTCGGCACGGGTGCAAAACGTAACGTGGACCGAGGACAGCCCACTATTCTGCGCAATCTGCACCGCGCCCTGCACCAGTGCCGCGCGGCCCGGATCCTCCCAACCCGGACGGGTCAGAAACCGCCGACCGGTCGCAGGCGTGAAGGGCACCGCGATTTGCAGTTTCGGGTAATATTGCCCGCCCGCGCGTTCATAAGCATGCGCCCAGTTGTGATCGAACACATATTCGCCCTGGCTGTTGCCCTTGGCATAAAGCGGGGCTGCGGCGATCACCTGCCCGCCCGCGCGCGCCAGCAGATAGCGCGGCTGCCAGCCGGTGCCGGGGCCGACCGATCCGCTTTCCTCCAGCGCATGCAGAAACCTGTGCGTGGTGAAGGGATCAAACGGCGGGCCGCCATCGGCAGATTCCGGGCAAGCGCAAGCATCCCAATCGGCGGGGTCGATATCGGCCAGGCTGCTGTAGGCCGTGACCTCAACCTGAATATCGCCGTCCATGAAATCTGCCTCCCGGTCTGTTCCACCCAGATGGGGTGGGTTCTGGCGCGATCAAAGGCCTTCGGCGGCCGCACCCGGTGGTCAGGGCAAAAACCCCTCGAACGTGATGTTGTCGGCGATGCGCAGGGCCTGTTGCGCCTCGGCCTCTGAGGTGATGGTCCAGCTTAACACAGGCACGCCCCGGTGTTTCAGCGCGGCCACGGCCCCATCCTGCAGGTCATCCTTGTCATGGCTGATGAAACAGGCGTTCAATCGGTCGAAATCGGAAATCGCACGCAATTGGCCAAGCCGTTCGGCCCCAAGCGGGGCCCATCCCGGGTGGTCGTAACTGCCGGTGACGATACCGCGCGGGATATGCGGGGCCGTGCTGGCAAATGCCGCGACACTGTGCGGGTTGAACCCCATCACCGCGACCGGGCCGTCATATCCGGCAAGCGCATCGGCCACGGCGCGTTCCAGCGCGCCATCGACCGACCCCATGACGCGGGATTGATCCTTGACCTCGATCAGAAGGGGCACCCTGCCGCCGACCGCCGCCAGAACCGCGGCCAGTGTGGGGATGCCTTCGGTGCCGTTGTTCAGCGCGATTGCCGAAAGCTCCGCCGCATCCCGCGCAATCACCGGTCCTGCGGCGGCGGTCATCCGGTCCAGCGTCGTGTCGTGAAACACCATCGGCGTGCCACCCGCTGCGGCCTGTATATCCATCTCGATGCCATAGCCCGCCGCCACCGCCGCGCGCATCGCCGCCATGCTGTTTTCCGGGCGACCGGCGGCAGCATCATGCAGCCCGCGATGCGCGATGGGAGTGTCGAGAAAAGCCCGTGGCAGGATCATGAGATCTGAAAGATGCCTTCGATCTCGACCGCCACGCCAAAGGGCAGCGACGCGGCGGAGACCGCCGAACGGCTGTGACGCCCGGCCTCGCCCAAGGCTTCGGCCAGGAAATCCGAGGCCCCGTTCACAACCTTGGGCTGATCGCCGAAATCGGCGGTCGAATTGACGAACCCGGTCAGCTTGACCACCCGCACCAGCCGATCCAGATTGCCGCCGCAGGCCGCCTTGACCTGCGCCAGCAGATTGATCGCGCAACTGCGCGCGGCGGCGGCACCTTCTTCGGTGCGCATGTCGTCCCCCAATTTGCCGGTCAGGAACCCATCCGGTCCGGTCGCGACCTGACCCGAGACGTAGACGATATTGCCGACCACCACGAAGGGCACGTAATTGGCGGCAGGCGCGGGGGCGTCCGGAAGGGTTACGCCCATCTCGGCCAGTCGGGATTCAAAATTGCTCATGACAGGGCCTCTCGCGTGTCAAAAATTTCGTACCTTTGGCCACGTTAGCGCCATGCTCCGCCGCTGGAAAGCTGCGATCGTGCTCCGCGAAGATGCGATGCGTATCGCACTGAGAAGTCGTGTGACGCAAAGGCAGGTCACTGATGACCTTGTCGTCGGGTTGTCGCCCCTTGACATGTCCTTTTAGATTGGTTGGGGTTTGTGTTGTATTGAGGTGTCGGAGTGGGACAGATGGCGGTGTATTCAAGATTTGTGTTGGCCGCGTTACTGCTGATCCCACCGATCCCCACGCTTGCAGATATCAATCTGGCAAAATTCTCTTCAGCCCCATCTGAGTGTTTTTCTGAGAAGGTCGAGATGATCTATGCGAGCATAAATTGGAACGAGATTGCATCGCTCGAAATGCTGGATTCGTGTCTGATGGCCGCGTTCCAACAGATATCGTATTTGGAGAACTTCCTAGATTGGTTACGCGCGAATGGCTTCGATGTAGTGGAGCCATTCACAGTATCAGAAGCTGTTATGCAAACGGCATATGGCAGAGAGGGTGAAGGCATCCGCTTTAGCGGAACGATTCAAAGAGCCGATTTGAACCTCGATCTTGGATTTCTTGAGATGCTTGGCGTTGATAGCTTGTCTGTTGGCATTACTTTGGACGGAAACCGACAGCCGGTGGTGTTTCGAAGCACGCTAAACAGAATTTGATTTTATAGAGCTAAAGGATCACACCATTAAACCCTGGGATCAAACACCTAGCTTTCGCGGAAGGCGCGGTTGAAGTAATCGGTCAGCGGACGCAGCAGATAGGCAAGGGGCGTGCGGTCAGCGGTGCGGATATAGGCCTCCACCGGCATGCCGGGCAGCAGGGTTTCATCCTCCAGCCGGTCGATCTCACCGTCACTCAGAACAATCTCGACCTCGTAAAAACTGATGCCCGTCGTCTCGTCGGTAAAGGCATCGGCGGAAACCTGGGCGACCCGACCGACCAGTTCCGGCGTGGTGCGCGCATCAAAGACCGGAAAGCGCAGGATGACATCCTGACCGACATAGACCTCGTCGATATTGGTGGTGGCGACGCGGGTCGAGATCACCAGCGGGCGGTCCTGCGGCACCAGATAGAGCACCGGTTCGGCCGCCTGCACCACCGATCGCGGGCCAAAGACACGCAAGCCATAGACGATGCCGCCGACCGGCGCGCGTATCTCCATCCGGTCCAGCTGCCGGATCAGGGCGCGTTGGCGTTCGGCCAGTTCCGCCTCCTGCACGCGGACCTCGCGCAATTCGGCAATCGCCTCCTCGCGGCGGGTGGTGCGCGATTGCAGGATCGCGAGGTCAATCTCGGTGATGCGCCCCTCGGCCTCGGCGGCGCTGGCGTCAAGTTCGCCGATCGTGCCCAGCAGCCGGGCGCTTTCGCGTTGCAGGGTCAGGGCGCGCGAAGCCTCGGACAGGCCACGATCAACGAGGTTCTGCACGTTGACCAATTCCCCGGTGACCAGATCACGCTGTTCGACCAATGCGGCGCGTTGCGCGGCAATGCCATCAAGCTGCGCCGCGATCTGTTCGGCGCGGCGGCGCAGCTGATCAATCTCCTGATCCAGGGTTTCGGCGCGCGCCGCAAAAAGATTGCCCTGCCCGGTCAGAATCTCGCGCAACTCCGGGTTATTTCCGGCCGCCGCGACCACATCGGCGGGAAAGACGACCTCAGACAGCCCGTCACGTTCGGCCACCAGCCGCACCCGGCGGGCGCGCCATTCGTCATATTGCGCGTTGACCACGGCCAGGTTGGATTGGATCACCGATCCGTCGAGGCGCAGGATAACATCGCCCTCCGCCACCAGTTGCCCCTCATCGACTAGGAGCGACGCAACAACCCCGCCTTCGGGATGCTGAATGGCCTGCCGGTTCTGATCGACCTCGATCTGGCCGGGGGCGACGATGGCCCCGGCAATATTGGATAGCGTCGCCCAGGCCCCGAAACCGCCGACCAGAACCAGTAGAGTCAGCAGCCCCAACGTCATCGGCCAGCGCACCGACCAGGCCTGTTGCGGATCGGGAGCTTGCATCAGCTGACCCCCGCGGGTGCCGGACCGACCCCGTCGGGGCCCGCGACCTGACCATAATTGGCCAACACTTTTTTCAACACCTCATCGCGGGGGCCAAAGGCCTTGGGCAAGCCGTTATCGAGCACCAGAAGCATGTCACATTCCTTGATCGCGGCAGGCCGGTGCGCCATGATCAGCACCGATTTGCCTTCGGCTTTGAACTGCCGGATGGCGGTGTTCAACGCTTCGCTGCCTTCATTGTCGAGGTTCGAATTGGGTTCATCCAGCACCAGCAGAACCGGATCGCCATAAAGCGCACGGGCCAGCCCGACGCGTTGAACCTGTCCGCCCGACAGGCGGCCGCCCTCGGCCGACATCTGCGTGTCATAGCCATCGACCTGATGGCGGATCATTTCATCGGCGGCGGCCTTGCGCGCGGCGTCGACCACGGCCTCAGGATCGGGGTTTTCATCGAGCCGGGCAATGTTTTCGGCCAATGTGCCCTCGAACAGTGTCACGCTTTGCGGCAGATAGCCTATGAGACGGCCCAGAATGTCGGGGTCGTATTGATCCAGCGTCGCACCATCCAGCCGCACCTGCCCGCCCGCCGGGGCCCAAACTCCGGTCAGCGCGCGCGCCAGCGTGGATTTGCCCGCGCCCGATGTGCCGATCACGCCCACCGCCTGCCCCGGCAGCACCTTGAAAGTCACGCCGCGCAGCGTCGGTTGATTGTGGCCCGGCGGCACCACCGACAGCTGGTTGACCTCCAGCAAGGCGCGCGGGCGCGGCAGCGGCAGGCGCGCGGGTTCGGGCCGCACCTCCGACAGAAGAGCGATCAGTTTGGCCCAGCCATTCCGCGCCCGGGCAATGGATTGCCACTGCCCGATGGCCATTTCGATCGGGGCCAGCGCGCGGCCCAAAAGGATCGAACCGGCAATCATCGCGCCCGCCGTCAATTCGTCGCGCAGCACCAGATAGGCCCCCAGCCCCAGCATCGCCGATTGCAGAAAGAGGCGCAGCGTCTTGGTCAGCGTGGTATAGCCGCCGACCTGATCGGTGGCCGCCATGCCCTGCCCCAACGACCGTGCCCGCAATTTGCGCCACCGGGCCAGCGCCGCCCCCTGCATCCCGAGCGAGCGGATCAACTCGCTGTCCGATTGCAGCCGCGACGCCATTCGGTCGGCATGCAGCGCGGCGGTCTGCGCCTCTTGCAACGGCTGGCTCGACCGCGCCTGATTGAGCAGCGTGATCAACACCAGAATGACCCCGCCTGCGACGGCCAGCCAGCCAAGCCAGACGTGAAAGATAAAAATCGCGGCCACGAAAAGCGGCGTCCAGGGCAGATCGAAGAGGGCCAGGAATACCGGCGAGGCCATCAGTTTCTGGATCGCCTCCAGATCCATCAGCCCGGTTTGCGCCCCGCCACGGCGTGCCGCGCGCGTCAGCGCCGCGCGAAACACCCGGTCGTCCAACTGGTCCTGAAACCGTGCCCCAACCCGCGCCGCCACCCGGCCGCGCACGTAATCCAGCAGGCCCATCATCAGAAACAGAAACGTCACCAGCAGCGACAGCGCCAGCAGCGTTTCCTCAGACCCGCTGCCAAGCACGCGGTCATAGACCTGCAACATGAACAGCGGGCCGGTCAGCATCAGGATATTGGTGAACATGCTGAAAATGAACACGGCCCAGATCAGCGCGGCGTTCTTGCGGCGCACATCCTGCACCTCGCGAGAGGGCGGCATCAGGGCGGTTGCAACGGTTCTGCTCATTTTTGCACGCGGGCCTCCGCCCGATTTGCGGGTCTTTGCCCGCCAGATGTTGACAGCCTTGCCACAGTGATGTCGAAAAAGCCCATATCAGGTAGATTCGTGTCCGGTGTCTGCCTTTGAATTTCGATTTGAAGCTCTATTCTATCTAACCTACGAAAGCATTGACGGGAATCCCATTGTTCTTTGCCGCTCTGACATCACGCGTTAAAACGGTTGTGGCCACAGCAACGTTGGTGGCTCTGTCGGCTTGCGGTGCCGCGACCTTGCCCGGTGAAGGTGTGATCAACGATCCCTCCGAGGATCAGAACCGCGCCATGTTTGAATTCAACGTCGCGGTAGATCGCACCATTGTGCGCCCGGTCTCGGTCGGGGCGGGCACAATTCTGCCCGAGCCGGTACGTCAGGGTATCGGCAATTTCGCCAGCAACCTGGATCAGCCGCGTTATGTGCTGAACAACCTGCTGCAATTGCGGTTTGAAGAGGCGCTGCAAAACACCTGGCGCTTTGTGGTCAATTCCACCGTCGGTCTGGGCGGTGTGCTGGACCCGGCATCGGGCATTGGGCTCTATGAAGCCGATACCGATTTCGGCGAAACCCTGCATGTCTGGGGGGCGCCCGAAGGGGCATATGTGGTCTTGCCGATCCTTGGCCCCTCAACCAGCCGTGACACGGTTGGTTTTGTCGTTGACCGTGCCATGAACCCGGTGCGGTTTTTCATCGGCACCCCCGAAAGCTACTACTTGAACACCGTCAATATCGGCGACGCGGTCAACACCCGGTATCGCTTTGGCGATACGATAGATGAGCTGTATTACGAAAGCGCCGATGGCTATGCCGCGGCGCGTATCCTGTATCTGTCCAATCGCCGGTTCGAGTTGCGCGGCGAGGCACAGGACGATTATTTCGACCCCTATACCGATTTCTACGAGGATCCCAATGCTCAATAGATTTGCCCCGACCCGCCGTGCATTTCTGGGCCTGACCGGCGCGGCCGCCGGGGCCGCCCTGCTGCCGGCTCGTATGTTCGCGCAATCCATCAGCGTGTCGCGCCAATTGGTCGATGCGCTGCTGATTGACCTCTATGCGCTGATTAACTCCGGCAGCTCCGCCAATCGGCTCTATGCTGATTTCGAGGCGCTGCTGAATCGCTATGCCGATATGCCGATCATCGCGCAAACGGTGATGCGGGTGGAATGGCGCCGCGCCAGTGCCGCGCAGCGTAGCGCCTTCATCACAACGTTTCGCGCCTATATCGCCCGCAAATACGGCAGCCGCTTTCGCGAGTTGATCGGCGGCACCTTCGAGATCACCGATACGCGCCAGATCCGCAATTTTGTCGAAGTGACGACAACCGCCAATCTGCGCAACGAGGCCCCGTTCGAGGTGATCTGGCTGGTCTCGAATGGCTCGGGTGAGCATAAATTCTTCAACCTGATCATCGAGGGAATCAACCTGGCCACCACCGAGGCCGAGGAGGTTGGCGCATTGCTGGACCGCAATGGCGGCAATATCGACGCAATGATCGCCGATCTCAGTGCCGCAAGCTGACGCAGGGGCTCTTGCCAGCGGTATTGAGGCACCCTAATTCAGACGGGCCGAGACCTTGTGGCGGAATATCTGACGTGACACCCACAGTATACCGACACGAGCTTGACGGGCTGCGGGCCATCGCCGTTCTGGCGGTGCTTGGCTATCACGCCGGATACAATGATTTCGCGGGCGGGTTCATCGGTGTCGATGTCTTTTTGGTGTTGTCGGGCTACCTGATCACGCAGCAGATCACCGGCCAGTTGCGCGCCGGCAGTTTTGCCCCCTTGCGGTTCTGGCTGCGCCGCGCCCGTCGCCTGTTGCCTGCAATGGTGCCGGTTCTGGCCTTTTCCGCATTGTCGGCGCTGATCCTCAAGGGCGAAGTGGCTTTTGAGGAATTCTCCCGGCGTTTCATCAGCGCGGGATACTTCTTTTCCAACTACCAATTCGCGTCAGAAGCCGGTGGCTATTTCGCCCGCTCCAGCAATACCAATCTGCTGAAGCACACCTGGTCGCTGTCGTTGGAATGGCAGTTTTATCTGATCATGCCAGCGATTATGTTGGTGCTGCACCGGTTTGGGCGGTGGGGTATTTTTGCGGGGTTGCTGGCGGTATCGGCAGGGTCGCTGATCTATGCCGAGTGGCTGATCGCTGCGGAGGATGCAAACTGGGCCTTTTACGCCGTCGCGCCACGGTTCTGGGAATTTGCCGCCGGTGGGTTGATTGCCCTGTTGCAGCCAACACTCGCACGCCTGCCCCTGCCGGGCATCGTGATGCGGGGGGCCGGGCTGGCGTTGATCCTGAACGAAGTGCTTCGCTATCAGGGGGGTGATTTCCCCGGCTTCGGAGCGCTGCCTTCGGTTCTTGGTACCGTGTTGATCCTGACCGCGCCCACAAGCGGCAAGGATCCGTTTCGGTGGATGCTGACGCGAGGCTGGATGCAATGGCTCGGGCTCAGATCCTATGCCATCTACCTGATCCACTGGCCGCTATTTGTCACGGTTACGCCTACCGACATGAGCCAGTCCGAGGGCATCTTGTCGGTAGCACTGCTGGTCAGCCTGTATCTGGGTCACTTGATTTACCGACATGTGGAAACCCCGGTGCGCATCGGTGCGCGGTTCAAGACCTCGGGGGCCATCTTTGGCTATGGCAGCGCGACACTGGTTGCGATTGCCGCCATCGGGCTGGCGCTGCCCAGCTCACCGGTCAGCGCCCTGCGGTCGGCCCTGCCGCTGGCCGATACCCGCGCTGCAATGACCGAACTGGACCGCGCCCGCGCCGAGTATCTGGCCCTGCAATCGCGGATCAGCGCCAATCAGGACGCAGGTGCCACCTATTGTAGCTTTGACGACATCGCCACAACGGATGCGATGCTGGACTGCCTGACTGACCCCGCAATCGCGGAAGACGCCGTTCTGCTGATCGGCGACAGCCACGGGCGCGACGCGCTGGCCGCCCTGAGGACGGCCTATCCCGACCAGCCGGTGCTTATGCTGCACCAATCCTCCTGCGTGCCCGCGACCTATATCCGGGGCCGCTCGCTCTGCTTCGATGCGCTGGACCAGATCCTGCGGGAGCTGGCCGCGCGCGACAGGCTGGATCGGGTGATCCTGGCCGCACGCTGGTGGCGGGGCGAGCATGAAAACGCCGATGTTTTTCTGATCGGCCCCGGACCGACCTTCGCCGCCCCGATGGACAGCATCGTGACCGAGGCGGGGTTCCAGGGGACGGATCTGCGCGATTGGGCCGGGCTTGGGCCGGATCGCTACGCCTTTGACATCGCCACAACGTCACAGGATCTGGCCGCTCGTGCCGTAACCTTTGGCACCGGATTTCTTGACCGGTATTCCCTGTTCTGCCCCGATGATCTATGCGCCATCACCGACGACGCGGACGGCGCGTTCCTCTATTTCGATGAACAGCATCTCAGCCCCACAGGGCTGACGCGGTTTGCAGCGATGCTGTCTGCGGCCCCGGCGCTGCGCGCTTTTCTCAACCGCCCCTAATTGCCGCCCAAAAGCTGCCGTAGAAACCCGCCCAGGCTCTGATCCGGCGCATTCGGTTCCGCACCCGGCAGGCGGATGCCGCCGGCGGGGTCTTCCTCTGGCGGACGCGCCTCGGCCACAGGGTCGATCATCGGCAACGGACGCGGCGGCAAACCCTCATGAACCCGTTCCATCGTCTGGCGCCAGATCTCGGCCGGCAGGCCACCGCCGGTCACACCAGGCAGCGACTGGCTGTCGTCGAACCCGATCCAGACACCGGCCACATAATCGGCGGTGAAGCCCACAAACCAGGCATCGCGCGAGGACGAGGTGGTGCCGGTCTTGCCCGCCACGGGCCGGTCCGACAATTGCGCCCGGCGTCCGGTGCCTTCGGCCACGACCCGCGCCATCATATAGGTCAGCTGCCGTGCCGCAAACTCAGAGACCACGCGTTCGCGGATACCGCCGCCCTGACCAATGAGCGGCTCATCATCGCCCAGGAGGCGCAGATCGACCAATCCGTAAGGCGTCACCGCCGAGCCGCCATTGAGGATGCCCGCATAGGCCCCCGTCATCTCGATCAGCGTGTTGTCGGAGGCCCCGAGCGCCAGCGCAGGCCCAAGGGCCAGGTCGCTTTCAATGCCGAATTGCGCCGCCACCGTGCGCACGTTTTCGCGCCCCACCGCCTCGGACAGGCGCACCGCGGGCGTGTTCAACGAATCCCTGAGCGCGTCGGCAAGAGTGACCTCTCCGACAAACCGCCCGTTGTAATTGGTCGGCGAATAGGGCCCCGATCCCGGCACGTCGATGGTTAGCGGTGCATCCAGGATCATGTCGTCAAAGCGCCAGCCCAGATCCAGGGCCGCGGCATAGATGAAGGGCTTGAACGCCGATCCGGTCTGGCGCATCGCCATCGTTGCCCGGTTGAACAATCCGGTCCCGGATTGCCTGCCGCCGACCATGGCGCGCACGGATCCATCCGCCGACATCACCACGATCGCCGCCTGCGCTTCGGTCAGGGCCCCGGTTTGTTCGGCAAAAACCGCCTCCAGCGCGGCCTCGGCGGCCTCTTGCATGCGCGGATCGAAGGTGGTGCGCACGATCACGTCTTCGGTGGTGTCCGTGGTCAGGAAATCGGGGCCCTGGGTCATGATCCAATCGGCAAAATAGCCGCCCGCGCGCGCGGTCGCCGCTTCGGACAGAACCGCCGGATTGTTGCGCGCCTCTTCGGCTTCGGCGGCGCTCAGGTATCCCTGGTCTTCCATCAGACCCAGAACCACCTCCGCCCGACCCTGCGAGCGTTCCAGATCCGTGGTCGGCGCAAATCGCGTGGGGGCCGACAACAGGCCCGCCATCATCGCGGCCTGCTGCGGCGACACCTCGGCCGCCGAAACCCCGAAATAGCGCTGCGAAGCGGCCTCGACGCCAAAGGCCCCGGCCCCCAGATAGGCCCGGTTCAGATAGATCGTGAGGATCTCTTCCTTGGTATACCGCAGCTCCATCGCCAGCGCGAAGGGGATCTCGGTGATCTTGCGCCACAGCGACCCGCGCCGGCAATCGGCCTCGTAATCTGCCTCGGATTCCCATTCCTCGGGGTCATAGGCCACACCTTGGCACACCAGTTTCGCCACCTGTTGCGTGATGGTGGATCCGCCATGACCGGCCAGCGGCCCGCGCCCTTCGGCCAGGTTGATGCGAACCGCCGAGGCGATGCCGCGCGGGCTGATGCCGTAATGCTCATAGAACCGCCGGTCCTCGGTCGCCACGATGGCATTCACCAGATGCGGCGACACCGTGGTTGGATCGCCAAGGCCGCCGAACTGTTCGCCGCGCCAGGCAAAGACATTGCCGTCGCGGTCCAGCATGGTGACCGATCCCCGTTGCCTGCCATCCATGAAGGCGCTGACATCGGGCAGCGTCGTATACATATAGGCCGTGGCCACGCCGAGAATCAGCAAAAGCGCCGCGACACCACGCCATAACAGCCCGTAGATGATCCGAAAGACGAACCGCAGGATGCCGGCGAAAAAGCCCAGGATGCCACCGCGACGGCGGCGCTGCTGGCGCTTGCGGGGCTTGCGCTTGCGGGCAGGTGCGGGTTTGGCCGCCGCCGGTTTGCGCCGTTCAGCCACCAGCCGCCTGCCACCATTTTGCGGACGCCGCCCGCGATTTCCCGAATTGCTCATGCTCTGACCCGCTCGTGTTTTCGTCAACATAGGCGGTTTCGCCCGCAATGTGGAGCACATATGCCGCAGCGCGGAATTTTCAATCTGCCCGTTTTCCGGGCACTCGCCCCGAAACGTGCAAAATAATTCCAATCCGGCCTGTTTTCGAGAAAAACGAGGGCCCCTTTCATTGCCCTTCTCACCGGCAGCGGCCTGTTTTGACCGCATCCGGGGCCCATCCAGGCCCAAAACGAGAGGGGAAGATTTTCGTGAAACTCATCATCGCAGCAATCAAGCCGTTCAAGCTGGAGGAGGTCCGCGAGGCGCTGACCGCCATCGGGGTGCGCGGCATGATGGTGACCGAGATCAAGGGCTTTGGCGCGCAATCGGGGCACACCGAGATTTATCGCGGGGCCGAATATGCCGTGAATTTCGTGCCCAAAATGAAACTGGAACTGGTGGTGCCTGCGGCCATGGCCGACCAGGCCGTCGAAACCATCCGGGCCACCGCCAGAACCGACAAGATCGGCGACGGCAAGATTTTCGTGCTGGACGTGGCACAGGCCATGCGGGTGCGCACCGGCGAAACCAACGAAGACGCGATTTGACCCGCGCCTCAACGGAATAAAGGAAGATCCAGAGATGACGAAAAAATATCTCCTTATGACGGCGGCCGCTGCCGCGTTTGTGCCGACAATGGGCGTCGCGCAAGAGGCCGCCGCGCCGGGCTTTGATGAAATCGGCCCCTATCTGATGACCACCCTGCTGTTTCTGGTGGGGGGCTTTCTGGTGTTCTGGATGGCGGCCGGCTTTGCCATGCTTGAGGCGGGCCTCGTGCGCTCCAAGAACGTGGCGATGCAGCTGACCAAGAACGTCGCGCTCTTTTCACTGGCCGCGATCATGTATTGGCTGATCGGGTTCAACCTGATGTATCCGGGCGACGGCTGGACCGTGACCGGCTTTGTCGGCACCATCCTGTCGCCCACGGTGCTGGAACCTGTCGGGCTGGCGGCGGCCGACGCCACGCTGGATTACGCCTCGGTCGGGTCGGATTTCTTCTTTCAGCTGATGTTCGTGGCCGCGACCGCCTCGATCGTGTCGGGGGCCCTGGCCGAGCGGATCAGGCTCTGGCCGTTCCTCGCCTTTGTGGTTGTCCTGACCGGCGTGCTGTATCCGATCACCGGATCCTGGCAATGGGGCGGCGGCTGGTTGTCGGAACTTGGCTTTTCCGATTTCGCGGGCTCGACCATCGTGCATTCGGTCGGCGGATGGGCCGCACTTGCGGGCGCAATCGTTCTGGGCGCGCGGCTTGGTAAATTCAAGGATGGCAAAATCCACCCGATGCCGGGCTCGAACCTGGCACTTGCCACGCTTGGCACATTCATCCTGTGGCTTGGCTGGTTCGGTTTCAACGGTGCGTCGCAGCTTGCCGCCGGAACCGTGGGTGACATCACCGATATCAGCCGCATCTTTGCCAACACCAACATGGCCGCGGCCGCCGGTTCCATGGCCGCGCTGATCCTGACCCAGGTGATCTATGGCAAGATCGACCTGACCATGGTGCTGAACGGCGCGCTGGCGGGGCTTGTCTCGATCACCGCCGAGCCGCTGGCTCCGACGCTCTTCGGGGCGCTCTGGATCGGGGCCGTGGGTGGCATTCTGGTGGTGCTGGCGGTTCCAATGCTCGACCGTCTCAAGATCGACGATGTGGTCGGTGCCATTCCGGTGCATCTGGTTGCCGGGATCTGGGGCACGATCGTGGTGCCGGTCTATAATACC
The DNA here is from genome assembly GCA_963975135.1 of uncultured Nioella sp. GTDB lineage: Bacteria > Pseudomonadota > Alphaproteobacteria > Rhodobacterales > Rhodobacteraceae > Alterinioella. The sequence goes on from CAXBGQ010000017.1 coordinate 18,883, forward strand.
GAGGCCAGCTTTGGTGCCCAGATCATCGGCATTGCGGCCATCGGTGCGTTCACCTTCGGGGTCAGCTTTGTGGTCTGGATGATCCTGAAGGCCGTGATGGGGATCCGTGTCGACGAAGAGTCCGAAATCAACGGGCTCGACGTATCGGAACTGGGGATGGAAGCCTACCCGGATTTCACCACCGCCTGAGCCATGGGCCCGTTGCGGGCCATCGCCTGAAACGTCAAAGGGCACCCGAATCGGGTGCCCTTTTCATGGTCGCCGAGACGTTGTCTCAGATCTCGGCGTCGATCCAGCTTTGCAGCGCCGCCTTGGGGGCGGCACCGATCTTGTTCGAGACCACTTCGCCGCCCTTGAACAGAAACAACGCCGGAATGCCGCGCACGCCAAGCTGCATCGGCGCATTGGGGTTCTCGTCCACATTGACCTTCACGATCTTGATGCGGTCGCCCATCTCGGCGGCAATTTCCTCAAGAGCCGGGCCGATCTGGCGGCAGGGGCCACACCATTCCGCCCAGAAATCCACCACGACGGGGACCTCGGATTGTTTCACTTCACTATCAAATGTTGCGTCGGTGACGGCGATGGTGGCCATATCTAGCCCTCCTGGAGGCGTTTTGAGCGGGTCAGGGGCGAAACCTAGGCACGGGGGCGGACAAGGTCAAGCGACTGAAACACGGCTGCGCAATCATGTGATCGGGGCGGCA
>CAXBGQ010000018.1:0-19580 GCA_963975135.1 uncultured Nioella sp.
CGCGCTGCTTGCCACTGCCGCCGGACCCGACAACGCCGCGCGCGAAGGTGCCGAGGCGCGCAACGGGCAGTTGACCAAGCCGCCGGGCGCGCTTGGCCGCCTTGAGGATCTGGCGATCTGGTACGCGGCCTGGCGCGGCAATGCGCGGCCCGAGATCACCCGCCCGCAAGTGTTGGTCTTCGCCGGCAACCATGGGGTGACGGCGCGCGGCGTCAGCGCCTTTCCGGCCGAGGTGACGGTTCAGATGGTGGCCAATTTCCAATCGGGCGGGGCTGCGATCAATCAGCTGTCCAAGGCCGCGGGCGCGAAAATGGATGTCCATGCGCTGGATCTGGACCGGCCCACGGGCGATTTCACCCAAGGCCCCGCGATGGATGAGGCGGGCGTTGTTGCGGCGCTGCTGACCGGCTGGAACGCGGTGGATGAAGGTTCCGATCTGGTTGTGACCGGCGAGATGGGCATCGGCAACACGACATCAGCCGCTGCCATCGCGCATGCGCTTTATGGGGGCGATCCCGCCGACTGGACCGGGCGCGGCACCGGCGTCGATGATGCCGGGCTGGTGTTGAAAACGAAAGTCGTGGCCGAGGGGCTGACCGCCAACCCCAGTGCCGCAAAAGACGGGCTTGAGGCGTTGCGCTGTCTGGGCGGGCGCGAATTGGCGGCGATGGCGGGCCGCCGCCTGTCTGCATGTCGCGCGCAAGGATGCGCTGGATCATGCCGTGGCCGGACATCTGTCGGCCGAAGGCGCGCATCAGGCGCTGTTGACCCGGATCGGCAAGGAGCCGCTCTTGTCGCTTGGCATGCGGCTTGGCGAAGGATCGGGTGCGGCTTTGGCCATCCAGATCCTGAAAGGGGCCGTGGCCTGTCATTCGGGGATGGCGACATTTGCCGAGGCGGGGGTGGCGGCGGGCGAGGGCTGATCCTCGTCCTCCGGGTCATCCTGGGTCATTGAATCGGGCAATTCCGACGCATCCACTTGCGTGGCCAGCGCGGTCTCCAGCGTGTTGTTCAACTCGCGGGCGCGGGCCACGTAGTCTTCGTTTTCGGCCAGCGGCGTGCCCGGTTTCCAAAGTTCCGCCAATTCGCGCAGCACCTGTCGATCATGGCGGTAAAAGGCTTGCTCGACCTCGTGGGCTTCGTATTCCGTAAGGCCGGTGTTTTCCAATACATAGCGCGCGGCGCGCAGTGAGCCGTCGAACATCTCGCGGACGATGTCATTGGCCCCGGCCTGAAACAGCTCATAGACATGCACCCGGTCAAAGGCGCGCGCCACGATATGCAGATCGGGGCGGCGGCCACGGGCATAGCGCACCAGCCGCTTGGCATCTTCCTTGCCATCCACCGCCACAACCAGAACCTTGGCATGGTCCAGACCCGCGGCATGCAGAAGTTCAGGCCGCGTCGGATCGCCGAAATAGCCGTGATAACCAAAGCGGCGCATCAGCTGGATGGTGGGCAGGTCATTGTCCAGAACCACGGTGCGTTTGCCGGTCATCTGGACCATGCGGTTGACCACCTGCCCGAACCGCCCGGTGCCCGCGATGATGATATCCTCGGGGGAATCGATCACATCATGAACAGCCTCATCTTCGACCTTCTCGGCAATATAGGACACCAGGATGCTGTAGAAAATGAACACCAGCGGCGTCAGCAGCATCGATAGGGCAACCACCAGCAGCAGCACCTCGACCAGCGCATTGGGCAGCACATTTTGCGCCACGGCAAATGAAATCAGCACAAAGCCAAACTCGCCCGCCTGCGCCAGCCCGAGGGTGAAAAGCCATTGGTCATGGCGGCGCAGCCCGTAGGACCAGCCGATAACAAAGAGGATCAGCCCCTTCACGATCATGATCGCCAGAGTCAGCCCGGCAATGACCGCGAAATTGGAGAACAGCACCTCGAACCTGATACTGGCCCCAACGGTGATGAAAAACAGCCCCAGCAGCAGCCCCTTGAAGGGTTCGATATTGGCCTCGAGCTCGTGCTTGAATTCGGAATTGGCCAGCACCACACCGGCGACAAAGGCCCCAAGCGCGGGCGACAGGCCCACCAGCACCATCAAAAACGCGATGCCCACCACGATGACCAGCGCCACGGCCGTATACATCTCGCGCATGCGGGCCATATGGATGAACTGAAACAGCGGGCGGGTCAGGAATTTGCCGCCGATAATAACTGCCACAACCGCCGCGATCGTGATCAACGTGACGCCCCAGGCGGGCATCCCCTGAACCAGCGACATGCCAGCCTCTGCTGCGGCCTCGGCCTCTGCTGCGGGCCGTTGGATCGAGCCATCGGGCGCAAAGGCTGCGGGCAGTGGTGCCGCCAGCAGCGGCATGATCGCCAGCATCGGGATCACGGCGATATCCTGCGTCAACAGCACCGAAAAGGACGACCGCCCGCCCGTGGTGCGCATCAGCCTCTTTTCGGTCAGTGTCTGCAGCACGATCGCGGTCGATGACAGCGCAAAGATCAGCCCCACCGCCAGCGCCGGTTGCCAGGCCAGCCCAAGCGCATAGGCCCCGGCCGCGAGGGCCACGGTCGAAACCACCACCTGCCCGGTGCCCAGGTGCAACAGCTTGTCGCGCATGTCCCAAAGGCTGCGCGGATCCAGCTCCAGTCCGATCAGAAACAGCATCATGACCACGCCGAATTCCGCGAATTGCTGCAGCGTATGCGGATCCACCCCCATCTGGAACAGGATCGGGCCGATCGCGATGCCCGCAATCAGATAGCCCAGCACCGAGCCAAGCCCCAGGCGCACCGATAAGGGGACCGCAATGACCATGGCGGCAAGGTAGATCGTGGCCTGAAAGAGGATGCTGTCCATGGGGGCTCAAAGGTCTCCTGCTTGGTTTCAGACCGGCAGCGGCGCGTCGGTCTTGGGTTGGTCCATGACGATCTGCGATTGCACCCGTGCGACATCGGGATGCGGCAACAGGCACCCATGGATCAGCCGGTGCAGCGCCTGCAGGTCCGCGCACCAGACCCTGAGCAGATAATCGGCCTCTCCGGTCAGGGTAAAGGCAGCCGTGATTTCGGGTGTGCCGCGCACGAGGGCGGCGAAACTGCTGTCGACCTCGGCGCTATGGGTGCTGAGCTGGACCTGCACGAAGGCCTGGACATGCAGGCCGACGCCCTCGGGTGAAACCACGGCACGCGCACCCGTCACGATGCCCGCATTTTCCAACCGCTGCCGTCTGCGCCCGGCCTGGCTGGGCGACAGGTTCAACATCTCGCCCAGGTCCTGCACCGTCAATTGGGCGTTGCCCTGTATCGCCTTGAGCAGGCGGCGGTCCGTGGCGTCCATCATGTGCGCAGCCCTCGCGCATAATTTATAAAACGCGCAAAAACGTCGCGCATGACAGACTGTAGCACCGTCTCTTCGCGCAAACAACGCGCAATTGGTGCGTTACTGTCCCCGTAGCGAGCAGAATCTACCAGGAGACGAGACATGGGCCCCTTCCCGCATAGCGCCCCGCGCGCCACGATATCCGCAGAAAACCCCGCCGGCACCGATGGGTTCGAATTCGTCGAATTCGCCCATCCCGACCCGGAAGAGCTGCGCAGCCTTTTTGCCAGGATGGGGTTTGCCCATACCGCCACCCATAAAACCAAGGCAATCGAGCTGTGGCAGCAGGGCGATATTTCCTATCTGTTGAATGCCGAGCCGGGCAGCTTTGCCGCGCGGTTCGTCGAAGAACACGGGCCCTGCGCGCCCTCGATGGGCTGGCGCGTGGTCGATGCGGACCGGGCCCTGGCCCATGCCGTGGCCAGGGGTGGCGAGGAATATACCGGCACCGACAAGGCGATGGACGTGCCCGCGATCAAGGGCATCGGCGGCAGCCTGCTCTATTTCGTCGATCAGTATTTCGACCGCTCGGCCTATAACGCGGAGTTTGACTGGATCCGCGACGCCCATCCGCAGGGGGCAGGGTTTTACTATCTCGATCACCTGACCCACAATGTCCACAAGGGCAATATGGATGTCTGGTTCAAATTCTACGGCGATCTCTTCAACTTCAAGGAGATCCGGTTTTTCGACATCGCGGGCAAATTCACCGGCCTTTTGTCGCGCGCCCTGACCTCACCCTGTGGCCGCATCCGCATCCCGATCAACGAGGATCGCGGTGAAAAGGGCCAGATCGTCGAATATCTCAAGCGCTACAAGGGTGAAGGTATTCAGCATATCGCGGTCGGAACCGAGGATATCTATGCCTCGACCGATCAGATTGCCGCCGCCGGCATCAAGTTCATGCCGGGCCCGAACGAGGCCTATTACGATCTCAGCTATACCCGCGTGAAGGGCCATGACGAGCCCAAGGGCAAGATGATGAAGCACGGCATCCTGATCGACGGCGAAGGCGTGGTCGATGGCGGCGAAACCCGCATCCTGTTGCAGATATTTTCCAAAACCGTGGTCGGGCCGATCTTTTTCGAGTTCATCCAGCGCAAGGGCGATGACGGCTTTGGCGAGGGCAATTTCAAGGCGCTGTTTGAAAGCATCGAGGCCGATCAGATCCAGCGTGGCGTGGTCGACACGGAAGAAGCTGGCTGATCGGTCCAGGCACGGGGCCCATTGCTGGGCCCCTGCCAAAGGCTTCTGCCTCGGGGAGGGGGCAGGAGCCTTTTTTATTTGTCGAAACCGGTTTCGGGTGCCATGACAAGAAAAACGCCCCTCAGATGAGTGCCTGTAATGAAACGTTCCGAGATCAACCAGATCATGGCCCGCGCCGATGATTTCATCCGCTCTTTCGGCTTTGTGCTGCCGCCCTTTGCCTATTGGAGCCCCGACGAGATGCGCGCCCGCCATCCGCAGATCGAGGCCATCATTCAGGGCCGCATGGGCTGGGACATCACCGATTACGGGCAGGGCGATTTCGCGGGGCTCGGTCTCTTCCTCTTTACCTTGCGCAACGGCCGGCAGGCCGATCTGAAACGCGGGCAGGGCATGTGCTATGCCGAAAAGCTGCTGATTTCACGGCGGGATCAGATCAGCCCTGTGCACAGCCACTACCTCAAGGCCGAGGATATCATCAACCGCGGCGGGGCCACGATGGCCATTCAGCTTTACGGCTCGGCCCCCGATGGCAGTTTTGACGAAACCGCGGGCGGGCGCGTCCTTTGCGACGGCATCGCGCGCGATTTTCAACCCGGTGAGGTGCTGCTGTTTCAACCGGGAGAGAGCGTCACCCTGATGCCCGGCGATTGGCACGCCTTCTGGGGCGAAGGTGGCGATGTGCTGATCGGCGAGGTCTCGACCGTCAATGACGATGAAACCGATAACTGGTTCCGCGACCCCATCGGCCGGTTCTCGGAGATAGAAGAGGATGAGGCCCCGACACATCTCCTGGTTTCTGATTACTCCGGGTACCTCTGACGTATGATATTAACCCGGCTCATGGGTTTCCACAGCTTGGTATCCGACCTGTTGCATCCTGCAAGGGCTTGCGCAGGACAGGACAGATGCCCTGAGCGCGCAGGTCGAAGCGGAATGCGGTTTGCCTCAGGAGTGTCGGAATGCTGACCCCGTGCGGGAAATTTGGCGCAGAAAGAAGATGAAAGCGCACGGGAAACCCACGGTTTTGGGGTGGTTCGGCGGCGCTGCGTGCAGAACGGTTTCCAAGCCCGGGCCCTGCCGCTAAAAGCCGGGAGCAAGACGTGCAAACGGAGGCTGCCCGACATGACACAGATCCGCCCGCAACCCGGCATCATGGAGATCGCGCTTTATCAGGGCGGGGCCTCGAAAATCGTCGGGCGCGACGAGGTTTTGAAGCTGAGCTCTAACGAAAACCCGTTCGGGCCGAGCCCGCGCGCGGTAGAGGCGGTCAGGGCATCGGCAGCGGGGATGCATCTTTATCCGGCGACCGATCACGGGCCTTTGCGGGCGGTGATTGCACAAGGTCTGGGGCTGGATGCGTCGCGGATCATCTGCGGTGTCGGCAGCGATGAGGTGATCACCTTTTTGTGCCAGGCCTATGCCGGGCCGGGCGATGAGGTTCTGTATACCGAGCACGGATTTCTGATGTACCGGATCTCGGCGCTGGCTGCGGGGGCCACGCCCGTGGTGGTGCCGGAGCGCGACCGGGTGGTCGATGTCGATGCGATCCTGGCCGGTGTGACGGCGCGCACGTGGCTGGTTTTCGTGACCAACCCCGGCAACCCGTCGGGCACGATGATATCGGATGCCGAGATGGCGCGGCTGGCCGAGGGGTTGCCCGCGACCTGCCTGCTGGTGATCGACGCGGCCTATATCGACTATGTCGAAGGCCATGATGGTGGCGCGGCCCTGGTCGAGGCGCGCGACAACGTGGTGATGACTCGGACATTTTCCAAGATCTACGGGCTTGGCGGGCTGCGGGTCGGCTGGGGCTATGGGCCGCGTGCCGTCATTGACGTCCTGAACCGTGTGCGCGGGCCGTTCAACCTGTCAAATCTTGCTCTGGCCGGGGCCGAGGCCGCGATGCGCGATACCGAATACATGCAGATGTGCCGCGACGTGAACCGGGAACAGAGGGCGCGACTGGCCGAGGGGCTGGCGGCGATGGGGTATCCGTCGGATCCGAGCCACGGCAATTTCATCCTGGTGCGGATGGCCGATGCCGATCAGGCGCGCGCAGCCGATGCGCATTTCAAGGCAAACGGCATTATCGTGCGTTTGGTCGCCGCCTATGGCCTGAGCGATGCCATTCGGATTACGGTGGGGACACAAGAGGATGTGACCCGTGTTCTGGCGGTCATGGCCGGGTTTGGAGCGACAGCATGAGTGTGATCTATGACCGGGTGGCGCTGATCGGGCTGGGGCTGATTGCGGGCTCGCTGGCGCATGCGATGCGCCGCGCGGGCCTGGCGGGTGAGATCGTGGGCACCGCGCGATCGGCTGAAACGCGGGCCGTGGCGGCCCAGATCGGGTTGTGTGACCGGATCGTCGAGACGGCGGCCGAAGCAGTATCCGGTGCCGATCTGGTGGTACTTTGCGTGCCGGTGGGGGCGATGGGCGCGGTGGCGTCCGAAATCGGCCCGCTATTGGCGGAGGGGACCACGGTAACCGATGTCGGCTCGGTCAAGAAGGATGTGATCAATCAAGTCGGGCCGCTGTTGCCGGAGCATGTGCAGTTCATCCCCGGCCACCCCTTGGCCGGGACCGAGCATTCCGGGCCGCGATCGGGTTTTGCCGAGCTTTTCGACAATCGCTATACCCTTTTGACCCCGCCCGAGGGCAGCGATCCCGCCGCAGTGGCAAAGCTGCGGGCATTGTGGGAAGGCTGTGGCGCGATTGTCGAGGAGATGGAGCCCGACCATCACGATCTGGTGCTGGCCGTCACCAGCCATGCGCCGCACCTGATTGCCTATACGATGGTCGGTGTGGCCGATGATCTGCGCCGGGTGACCGATCGGGAGGTGATCAAGTATTCGGCCGCGGGGTTTCGCGATTTCACCCGGATCGCGGCCAGCGACCCGACCATGTGGCGCGATGTGTTCCTATCCAACAAGGACGCCACGCTGGAGATCCTGGGCCGCTTCACCGAGGAGCTTTTCGCGCTGCAACGCGCCATCCGGCGCGGCGATGGCGATCACCTGTTTGACTATTTCACCCATACCCGCGCCATCCGGCGCGGTATCATCGAGGCCGGACAGGATACCGATGCTCCCAATTTCGGGCGCGGCGGGCCGCGCAAGGAGGAGCCGGGGGAATGAGCCTTTCGCGCGTGGCGGTCTGGATCGGGGTCTTGCTGGCAGTGCCGGCGTTGGCCGATCCGCCCGCGCGATCCCCGATCCCGATGCCGCGGCCTGACTTGGCGACGGGGGGCGATGCCCCGGCCCGGCCCGTATCCCCGGCCCCCTCCGCCATCGCCGCCGCGGTTTCGGCGGCGCTGGCCGCCGGGAACACGGGCGAGGAGCCAAACGCCGGCCTTTTGACGCTGTTTGGCGGTCAGACCCGGCGCGACCTGCCGGGGGCGACGGCGGTGCGCCGATCCCTGCGGCCCTTGTTTCGCCCAGCCGGGCAATTGCGTCTTGCCACCGCGCCGGGGCATGCGGACCCGCCCGCGCCGGCGGCGGTCGGCGGTGGCTTATGCGGCGTTCCGGGCATCGCGGGCGAACGGCTTGCCGGCATCCCCGGTCGGCTCAATGGCTGTGGCATTGCCGAACCGGTTCGGATCAGCGCGATTGACGGCATCACCTTTTCCGCGCGCCCGACCCTGAATTGCCAGGCGGCCCGCGCGCTTCAGGGCTGGCTGGCCGAAGATGTCGTGCCCGAGATCGGGCGGCGCGGCGGCGGCGTGGTTTCGGTCCGGGTTCTCAGTTCCTATTCCTGCCGCACCCGCAACAACCAGCCCGGCGCGCGCCTGTCCGAACATGCCACCGGCAATGCGATCGACATCGCCGGTTTCGGTCTGGCCGATGGCCGCGAGATCACGGTGCTGAGCGACTGGGGCAGCGGGGCCGAGGGCCGCATCCTGCGCCGCATCCATACGGCCGCCTGTGGCCGGTTCGGCACCGTGTTGGGCCCGAATGCCGACCGCTATCATCAGGACCATTTCCACGTCGATGCCGCGTCTTATCGCGGCGGGGCCTATTGCCGCTAATAAAGTGTTAACCTCGGAGCGGGACCGAGCGGGATCGGGCCGAGATAGGCCTGCCCGTCCGAAAAGCTGAGCGTGACATCGAGATCGTTTGGCCGGCCCGACAGGCCTGCGATCAGCGCCAGACCGTTTTCCAGCGTGGCCTGCATTGCGCCGGGGATGGCCCCGGCATTGACGCCCAGAGCAATCATCGCCCGCCAGTTTTCGGCGCTGAGGGCCAGATCGCCAGTGGGAATGCCGCGCGCATCGACCTGTAGGATGCCGGACGCGCGCAAAGCCAGCCCGCCCCAGCCGGCGCGCAATTCGGCCAATTCGATGCGGGTGATCTGCGGGCGGGCCACCTCGAGCGCGCGCATGTCCCATTGCCGTTCGAACGCCAGCACGGTGTCGATCGTCAGGCGCTCGATGGCTTCGGGCAGATCGCGATCCGGATCCAGCAGGCGCAGACCCTCGCCCGCCGGTGTGACCCCGCGGGCATCGAAGGTAACGTCATAGCGGGTCGTGTCGTCGCCCTGATCGGCGATCGTCAGACGGGCGGCGTCAATGGCGCTGGTCCAGCCCCAGTTGCTGCGGATGTCGAAACCTGCCAGGTCGGCCTCGGCGCGGACCAGCGAAAACCTGTCGGTGGGGCGCAGCTGCAGGAGCGCCTGCATCAGATCGGCGCGGATCGTGAGGCTTTGACGGTCGGTCGTCAGGATCTGTTCGCGGGGCCATATGGCGCGCACGGTCTGCGGCTGATAGGCGGGCTGGATCAGGCGGAAATCGTCGGCGGACCAGGTCCAACCGGTAAAGGGATCGGCCAGGTCGAGCCCTGAAAACCGGGTGTCAAAGCGCATCGGATAGCCGGTGGTCTCGACGCTGTCATAGGTCGCGAGCCATCCGGCCTCGGCCTGCTGATCCAGCCAGGCCAGGCTGACGCGTTCGGCCGCCGTCGCCCCCAGATACCAGGCCCCCGACCAAAGCGCGGCCGTTAGCCCCAAGATCCAGGCCAAGACCTTCATGCCGCAATTCCCCTGTTCCATCCTGCCTGCGCCCTGCATATATGGAGAGGCAGGGCAAGACACCAGAGAGATGCGTAATATGGATCTGTGGGTATTCGGCTATGGGTCGCTGATGTGGAACCCGGGCTTTGACGTGGTCGAGAGCCGCATCGCGCGGCTGCCGGGATGGCACCGGTCATTCTGCATGTCGTCCATTCATCATCGCGGCACCGAGGATGACCCCGGCCTGGTGCTGGCGCTGGATGCGGCGACGGGGGCGCATTGCGACGGCGTTGCGTTTCGCGTCGCGGCGTCAAAGGCCGACAACACCATCGACTACCTGCGCGAGCGCGAGCTGATTTCTTCTGCCTATCTGGAACGCGAATTGCCGATCACGTTTCGCGACGGGGCCACCGAGACCGCCGTTACCTACGTCATCGACCGGGCGCATGTGCAATATGTGGCCGGGTTGGCGCTGGAGGATCAGGCCCGCATCATAGCCCATGCCGTCGGCGGGCGCGGGCCGAATGACGAATATCTCTACAATACCGCCGCCCATCTGGCCGAACTGGACCTTGCCGATGAGGATCTGAACTGGCTGGTCGCGCGGGTGCGCGGAATGAAAGCCGCCTGACGTCCATATCTGTTGGCAGAACCGAGCAACGGGGGTAGGGTGCCCCAAACAAACGAAGTGGCCAGACCTCCCGTGACGAGCAGACCAGACGCGCCGCGATTTACACAGCCGATCCGCCAGATTGTCATCATGCTGATGATCTGCGGGCTGGTCGGGCTTGGCACCTTCTTTGTGTTTCCCTCCGTGGCCCCGGTCTTTCTGGCCAATACGTTCCTCAATGGCACCATCGCGGTGGTGTTCCTGGTCGGCGTTCTGGCCTGTTACTGGCAGGTGGTGCAGCTGTTTTCCTCGATCTCATGGATCGAGGAGATCGCGTCGGGCAACACCGATCACCAGGACCGCCCGCCACGCCTGTTGGCCCCGTTGGAGGGCATCCTGCGGGCGCGCGGCACCCGGTTGCAGCTGACCTCGGCCTCGTCGCGGTCGATCCTCGATTCGGTCGGCGCGCGGATGGAGGAAAGCCGCGACATCACGCGTTATATCACCAACCTGCTGATTTTCCTGGGCCTTCTGGGCACGTTCTATGGCCTCGCCATCACCGTGCCGGCGGTGGTGGAAACGATCCAGTCGCTGCGCCCGTCGGCGGAAGAAAGCGGCATGGAGGTGTTTGGCCGGCTGATGGGCGGGCTTGAGGAACAGTTGGGCGGTATGGGCACGGCCTTTGCATCGTCCCTGCTTGGTCTGGCCGGGTCGCTTGTCGTGGGGCTGCTGGAGCTGTTCGCGGGCCATGGCCAGAACCGGTTCTACCGCGAGATGGAGGAATGGCTGTCGACCATCACGCGGGTCAGCTTTTCCAGCGGTGAAGGCGATGGCGGCGGCGTGGATCGCGGCGCGATCGCGACGGTGCTGGATCACATGGTCGATCAGATCGACACGCTGCAAAGCCTGTTCACGCAATCGGAAACCCGCCATGCCGAGACCGAAGCGCGGATGTCGGATATCACCGTGGTGCTGCATGATCTGGCCGAACGTCTGGGCCCCGGACAGGTGGCCGCGACCGAGCGGCTGGCCGCCTCGCAGGAACGCATGGCCGAGGTCATGGCCGCCACCAGCGGCGAGGCCGGGATCGACGCCGAAAGCCGGATGCGACTGCGGTCGATCGACGTGCAGCTGTTGAAGATATTCGAGGAAATCGGGGCCTCGCGCGCCGATGAGGTCGGGGCCCTGCGCGACGATCTGGGGGCCCTGACAGAGGCGCTGCGCGATCTCAATCGCGCGGCCTCGCAACAACGCCGCCCGCGCCGTGCGCGTCCCGCCCGGGACGAGCCGCCGCAAGAGGGCTGAGCCATGGCCTTTCACCGGCGCGCGGGCAACCGATTTGCAGGCTCCATCTGGCCCGGTTTTGTCGATGCCATCACCGCGATGCTGATGGTGATGATCTTTGTGCTGACCATTTTCATGGTGGTGCAATTCGTGCTGTCGGAAACCATCAACGATCAGGATACCGAGCTGAATGCGCTGAATGCACAGCTCAATCAGTTGGCCGATGCGCTTGGTCTGGAACAGTTTCGCGTGTCGGAGCTGGAACAGCGCGCCGCCACGTTGGGCACATCGCTGGCTGCGGCAGAAGATGAGATCGTCGCGCAAAATCTGCTGATTGCGGCGCTGAACGCCGAAACCGAAGCCCAGACCGCGCGGATTGCCGATTTCGAGGCGCAGGTGGCGAGCTTGCTGGCGGATAATTCCGATCTGGCCGCCGATCGCGATGCCGCGCGCGCCGAAATCGCGGACCGGATCTCGCAGGCCGAGGCGCTGAACCTGGCGCTGGCGGCGGCGCGCTCCGAAATTGACGTAGCGACCGAGGCCGCGCGGCGGGCGGCGGCGGAACGCGAGGCGTTGGAGGCGCTGATTGCCGATCTGCAGGGCGAGGCCGAGGAACGGTCCGCGACTTTGGCGCAAACGCTGGCCCTGCTGGAAGGTGAACGCGGCATGACGGCGTCGTTGCAGGCGGAAATCGCGACGCTGGAAACCGATTTAAGTGCCGAGGAGGCCGCAAGGCTGGCCGAGGTGGCGGCGGCGGAAGCCTTGCGCGCGCGGCTGGACGATACCGAGACGCAATTGACGGCCGAGGAGGAGGCGCGGCTGGTCGAAGCGGCGGCGGCCGAGGCGCTGCGGGCGCGTCTTGAGGCTGCCGATGCCGAGCTGACCGCGATGTCGCTTGCGCTCGAGGACCGCAGGCGCGAGGCCGAGGAAACGCTGACCCTGTTGGCGGCGGCCGATCTTGCGCGCGAAAACCTGGCCGCGCGGCTGGCGGCTGCGGTTGCTGCAACCGCTGACCGTGACGCCCGGATTGTAACGCTTGAGGCCGAAGGCAGCGCCGCGATCTCGGATCTTGAGGCGCAACTGGGCCTCGCGCTTGCGGCCCGGGCGCAGACGCAAAGCGAACTGGAAAACGCCACCGCAGAAATCGGTCGGTTGTCGGTGCTGGAGGGGCAATTGGCGCTGGCGCTGGCGGCGCGCGCGCGTGACGCGGAGGCCATGGCCGAAACCCGTGAGGCGCTGATGGCGGTCGAGGCCGAGGCAGCAGAGCGGGCGGGCGATTTGACGGCGTTGGAGGAGGAACTGGCGCTGGCGCTGGCGCGTCTGGCCACGCAGGCGCGCGAAAGCGACGCCCGCATCGCCGCATTGCAGGGCGATCTGGCGGCGGCGGAGGCTGCCACAGCCGCATCGGCCGCCGAAGTGGAGGCGACAGGGGCGGCGTTGACGGCTCTGGAGGCCGAGCTTGCGCAGGCGCTGGCCGCTGCTGCCGACAACACCGATCTGGTCAGCGATTTGCAGAGCCAGTTGGGCATCGCGCAGGCGCAGGCGGCAGCAGCCATCGAAGGCATGGCCGCCGGGCGCACCGCGTTGAGCCGGCTGGAGGCCGAATTGGCCCAGGCATTGCTGGATCTGGATCGCGCCGAAGCCGATGCCGCCGCGCGAATTTCCGATCTTGAAGGCGAACTGGCCGCGTCCGAGGCGTCGCGCCAGACCTCAAGCACCGATGCCGCCGCCGCCCTGTCGGATCTTGAGGCGGCGCTGGCCGAAGCGCTGACGGCGCAGATGCTGGCCGAGGCCGACGCCTCACGGTTGAGCGAGGCCGAACAGCGCGCGGCATTATTGGCGCAGGCCAATCTGGAATTGGACGCGAATGCCGAGGCCGCGTCGGCCGAAAGCCAGCGCCAGATCGCGGCGTTGAATGAACAGGTGGCCGCTTTGCGCACCCAGTTGGGGCAATTGCAGGCGCTTTTGGATGATGCCCGCATCCGCGATGCCGTGGCCGAGGTGCAGGTCGAAACCCTGGGGGCCGATTTGAATGCTGCACTGGCGCAGCTTGCCGCAGAATCTGCCGCGCGGGCCACGGCCGAGGCCGAAGCGGCCCGGTTGAGCCAGGCCGAGGTTGAACGTCTGGCCGCCGAGGCGCAGGAGCTGTCGCGCTATCGCTCCGAATTTTTCGGCCGGCTGCGCGACCTGCTGGAGGGCCGCGAAGGGGTGCAGATCGACGGTGATCGGTTTATCTTTTCTTCCGAGGTGCTGTTCGAGACCGGGTCGGCCGAACTGTCTGATGAAGGGCTGGCCCAGATCGCCAATGTGGCCGAACTGCTGCTGGAAATTTCTGATGACATTCCCGACACGATCGACTGGATCATCCGGGTCGATGGTCATACCGACAATGTTCAGATGCGCCCGGGCGGCACCTATGCCAATAACTGGGAGCTGAGCCAGGCGCGGGCGTTATCGGTTGTGCTCTACATGACCGAAGAACTGGGTATTCCGCCCTATCGGCTGGCGGCGACCGGGTTTGGCGAATACCGTCCGCTGAACCCTGCAGACACGCCCGAGGCGCGCGCGCAGAACCGTCGGATCGAACTGAAACTGACGGAACGCTAGGGCGTGAGCGTCAGTGTGGTGGTGATCCGGTCCACCTCGCGCCCATCGCGAATCAGACGAACCTCGCCCTGATAGAGACCCGGAGGCCAGCCGCCGGTGCGCGCGCGCAGGCCGGTGCCGCGAAACAACTGTGCCTGGCGTCGCTCAAGCGGCAGGGTCACGTCATGCAGGAGGCTACCATCGGGCTGGCGGATGCTGAGCTGAACGCTATCGCCCGCGCGCGCCAAAGAGATAGCCCCAGATCACCAGCGCCGGGGCATTGGCGGGCAGGGTGTCCGATCCGGCCTGCCCGGCCTGAATGGTTTCGAATGTGGGCATGTCGGGGGCAAACCCCGCCGTCAGGATGCCGCCCGGCTGATAGGCAAGATCGCCCTGCCAGAGCGGCCCATCGCCCGGATCACCGCATGTGGGCCCGGGCGCAAAGGGATCGATGGGCGTGCCATCGGCGCGCACCGAAAGATGCAGATGCGGAAACTCGGTATTGCCGGAATAGCCGACCAGCCCGAGCGGCGTTCCGGCCTGCACCACCTGGCCTTGCGTGACGGTGATGGAGCCTTGCATCATATGGCAATATTGCGTCTGCCAGCCATCGCCGTGGTCGATCAGGACCCCATTGCCGCATTCCTGTCCGTCAGTCATTCCGGCCCGCCCGGTATCGGGCGCGGAATTGCGCAGGCCGGTGACGATGCCGGGGGACGTGGCCAGTACCGAAACGCCCGATGCCATTGCGGCGAAATCAAGCAGCCGGATATCGGTGCCGGTATGGGCATCATAGGTGAGCGGGCCACAAGTGTAATCCAGCGCGCCGGGCCCCGGATCGCGGTCCATATATTGCTGAACCACGCAATCCTGCCCCAAGGTGCAGTCCAGCGGAAATTCCAGCACCGGCGGATCGGCCAGCGCCGGGGCCACGAAAAAGGCGGCCCCCGAAAGAGCCGCCAATATCGCGTTGCGCGGGATCATTCCGCCGTCAGAAGCGGTGGCTTTTTCGAGGAGATGCGGCGCGCGCCGGGCTCCTCTATCCTGAGATCCAGCGCGCCATCCTTGATGCCGACCTGCACATTGCCGCCCTTGGCCAACTTGCCGAACAAAAGTTCCTCGGCCAGGGGTTTCTTGATGTGCTCCTGAATGACGCGGCCAAGGGGCCGTGCCCCCATCTTGTCGTCATAGCCCTTGTCGGCCAGCCATTCCGCGGCGGGTTTGGTCAGCTCGATGGTGACGTTGCGGTCCATCAGCTGCGCCTCGAGTTGCAGCACAAACTTTTCGACCACCTGCAGGATCACTTCCTTGGGCAGCGGGGCAAAGCTGATCACTGCGTCCAGACGGTTGCGGAACTCGGGCGTGAAGGTGCGTTCGATCGCGATTGTATCCTCGCCGTCGCGGCGGTCGCGGCCAAAGCCGATGGCCGATTTCGCCAGTTCCGACGCGCCCGCGTTCGAGGTCATGATCAGCACCACATTGCGGAAATCGACCGAGCGGCCGTTGTGATCGGTCAATGTGCCGTGATCCATCACCTGCAACAGGATGTTGAACACGTCCGGATGTGCCTTTTCGATCTCATCAAGCAGCAGCACGCAATGCGGATGCTGGTCGATACCATCGGTCAGCTGACCGCCCTGATCGAAGCCGACATAGCCCGGCGGTGCACCAATCAGGCGCGAGACCGCGTGTTTTTCCATGTATTCGGACATGTCGAAGCGCAGCAATTCCACGCCAAGGACATCGGCCAGTTGCTTGGCCACCTCGGTCTTGCCGACGCCGGTGGGGCCCGCAAAGAGATAGTTGCCGATGGGCTTTTCCGGTTCGCGCAGACCGGCGCGCGACAGTTTGATGGCGCTGGCCAGAGCCTCGATCGCCTTGTCCTGACCAAAGACCACGCGTTTCAGCGAGACCTCCAGATCCTTCAGGACAACGGCATCATCCTTGGACACGTTTTTCGGCGGGATGCGGGCAATTTTGGCCACCACGGCCTCAATCTCCTTCACGCCGATGGATTTGCGGCGCTTGGCCGCAGCCACCAGATGCTGTGCGGCCCCGGCCTCATCGATAACGTCGATGGCCTTGTCTGGCAGCTTGCGGTCATTGATGTAGCGCGCCGAAAGCTCCACCGCGGTCTTGATGGCATCGGCGGTGTATTTTACGTTGTGATGGTCCTCGAAATAGGGTTTCAGCCCTTTCAGGATCTTGATGCTGTCATCGACCGAGGGCTCATTGACGTCGATCTTCTGGAACCGGCGCGACAAGGCGCGGTCCTTTTCGAAATGCTGGCGAAACTCCTTGTAGGTGGTGGAGCCCATGCAGCGCAGCTTGCCGCCCTGCAGCGCGGGTTTCAGCAGGTTCGAGGCATCCATCGCCCCGCCCGAAGTGGCACCGGCACCGATGACCGTGTGAATCTCGTCGATGAAGAGCACCGCGTCGGGGTGATCCTCCAATTCCGTCACCACAGCCTTGAGCCGTTCCTCAAAATCGCCGCGATAGCGGGTGCCGGCCAACAGCGCGCCCATGTCGAGCGAATAGATCGTGGCCCCGGACAGCACCTCGGGCGTCTCGCCGCTGATAATCTTGCGGGCCAGGCCTTCGGCAATGGCGGTCTTGCCGACACCGGGATCCCCCACCAGCAGCGGGTTGTTCTTGCGGCGACGGCACAGCACCTGGATGCAGCGTTCAACCTCCTGATCGCGGCCGATCAGCGGGTCAACGTCGCCCTTCAGCGCCTTGGCATTCAGATCGACGCAATATTTCGCCAGCGCGCTTTCCTTGGCCTCGACCTCGGGCGCGCTGTCGCCGCGAATGGCGTCCTCCTCCATGTCGCTGGCCCCGGTCACCGGGCGGGCCTCGCCAAAGGTGGGATCCTTGGCGACGCCATGGGCGATGAAATTGACCGCGTCATAGCGGGTCATGTCCTGTTCCTGCAGAAAGAAGGCGGCGTTCGATTCGCGTTCGGCAAAGATCGCGACCAGCACATTGGCCCCGGTCACCTCGGTCCGGCCCGAGCTTTGCACATGGATCGCGGCGCGTTGAATGACACGTTGGAAGGCGGCGGTCGGCACCGCCTCGGAGCCTTCGACATCGGTTTCCAGCGTCGACAGATCCTCGTCGATGAAGGCAACCAGGCTGTCGCGCAGAACGTCGATATCGACACCGCAGGCCTGCATGACCTTCAGCGCGTCCGGCTCGTCCAGCAGGGCAAGCAACAGGTGTTCCAGGGTGGCGAGTTCATGGCGGCGCGCATTGGCCTGCGCCAACGCCGCGTGAATGGCCTGCTCAAGAGTGTTTGAAAACGACGGCACTGTCAGTGCTCCTTTCGTTGAGCCGGATCGGCGGGAAGGGCGCGCGCCTGACCGACTGTGGCCTCATATCATTAAGGTTCGGTTTTCTTCGCCTCAGTTCAAGGCATTTCTGATCAATTCTTGCGTTTCACGGCATCAATTTCCGATTTGTGAAGAATTTTAGCCGCACAAGCGGGGCTTTCCGGCAACGACGTCAGAATTTGTCCTTGCGTGCCCTAATTTCGGCAAAAACTTCGGGATCGGAGGCTTGCGCCATGCCAAGCCGGGTTTTGATCGCGGTTATGTGACTGCGCAGGAACGGGTTTGTGGCCAGTTCCTCGCGCATCGTGGAGGGGACGGTGGGCCGGTTGGCACTGCGCGCGGCTGCCACCGTATCACGACGCAAGATAAGATCAGGATTGCCGGGTTCAATGGTCATCGCGAATTTCGCGTTGGCCGCAGTATACTCATGGCCCGAATAGACAAAGGTCTCAGGCGGCAGCGCGGCAAGGCGGGCAAGGCTCGCGAACATCTGGTCCGGGGTGCCTTCAAACAGCCGTCCGCAGCCAAGCGCCATCAGGCTGTCGGCGGTAAAAACCGCGTTCGAGGCCGGGAAGTGAAAGGCGACATGGCCGATCGTGTGGCCGGATACGTCGATCATGGTTCCGGCCTCATCGCCGATTTCCACCGGGTCGCCGGGTTGCAACGCATGGGTCAGCGGCGGCAGGCGCGTGGCATCGGTGGCATTTCCCCAGGTGGCGGCCCCGGTCGCGGCGACCAGATCGGCCACGCCGCCGATATGATCCCAGTGGTGATGCGTGATCAGGATGTCGGTGAGGCTCCAGCCGCGCGCGGCCAGTTCCGCCTGGATCGGCGCGGCCTCGGGTGCGTCGACCAGCGCCGTGGCCCCGGTATCGGCATCATGGAGCAAAAAGGCGTAGTTGTCGGACAGGCAGGGGACCGTCGCAATCTCAAAGGGCATGGATAAATCCTTTCGGCATGCTTAGCTTGAGCGGAACCGTCGCCCAATCCTGAAGGGGTTGCAATGCATCTCGACGTGCTGGACCTGCGCCAGTTCTACTACCGGACCCGGCTTGGCCGCATCGCGCAGAAATCGGTGCGCGATCAGGTCGTCTCGCTCTGGCCCGATGCGCGTGGTGAAGCGCTGGTGGGATTCGGCTTTGCCGCGCCTCTGATGCGGCC
Organism: uncultured Nioella sp.; assembly: GCA_963975135.1. Classification (GTDB taxonomy): domain Bacteria; phylum Pseudomonadota; class Alphaproteobacteria; order Rhodobacterales; family Rhodobacteraceae; genus Alterinioella. The sequence goes on from CAXBGQ010000018.1 coordinate 18,545, forward strand.
CTATCTGGGGCAGGCGGCGCGGGTGCTGGCGCTGATGCCGGGTGCGCAGGGGGTGATGCCCTGGCCACCGGGGGGCGCAAATGTCTCGGTCCTGTGCCGCGAAACGAAGTGGCCCCTGCCTGCGGCCATGGCGGACAAGCTGATCTGCCTGCACGGGCTGGAAACCTCGCAACACCCGTCGGCCGTGCTGGAGGAATGTTACCGGGTGCTGGCCCCGGGCGGGCGGGCGCTGTTTATTGTGCCAAACCGGAGCGGGCTATGGGCGCGGCGCGACGGCACGCCCTTTGGCTTTGGCAGGCCCTATACCCTAAGTCAGCTTGAGGCGCAGTTGCGTGTCCACGGGTTCGAGCCTGAACGCCACCGCGCCGCCCTGTTCGCACCGCCAAGCCACGCCCGTTTCTGGTTGAAGAGCGCCGAATTGGTGGAGCGCATGGGCCAGAAGATGTCGAACCACTATGCTGGCGGGGTGATCCTGCTGGAGGCCAGCAAGCAGACCTATGCGCCGACACGGCCCGGTCTGGCCGAACGCGTGCGCCGCCCGTTGCGCATTCTGGATGCCGCCCCGCGGCCAGCGAGTCGCAATTCGGGATAGTTCCGGCCGGCCAATATGTCCCATGGTGGGCTGTGCTTGAGTGACTCGGGGGTTATCCACAGAAATCGCCGGGGTTTTTATCAGCTTCAAAGCGTCGCAGGATGACTGGTTTGCGCGAAGCCCTTAAAAACCTGCGCAATGGCCGGAAATCTCACATACCCGTTTGTGTTGCAGGTCAAAGGCACCTCTGCTACATCCTGCGCGATTTCTATGGGCGGGGGGACAGGTTCCGCTCTCAATGACAAATCCGCCGGGCATGTGTGATGCATGAACCCGGCCTCAATATCGGAAGGGTGGACGTGTCCGAACCAGCTTCGATTTCATCCGGCATTGCCGCGCGCTATGCCACGGCGGTGTTTGACCTCGCGCAGGAGGAAAATTCCCTGCCCGCGCTGGAGGCCGATCTTGGCACGCTGGAGGCCGCCATGGCCGATAGCGCCGATC
>CAXBGQ010000019.1:0-18438 GCA_963975135.1 uncultured Nioella sp.
TTGCGGCGGCGGAAAAACGGTTTTGCGGCCATCGGTATAATCCTTCCCTGATTTAGCGGCGTTCGCGACGGGTGTCGCGTTCATCACGTTTCTGCATCTGGGCCGAAGGGCCCTCGGCATGTTCATCGACCTTGATGGTCAGAACGCGCATCACGTCATCATGCAGGCGCATCAGGCGCTCCATTTCCTGCACGGCGGGCGACGGCGCGTCGGTGCGGATATAGGCATAATGGCCCTTGCGGTTCTTGTTGATCTTGTAGGCCATCGTCTTGACGCCCCAGTATTCGTGGTCAACGACGGTGCCGCCATTATCCGCCAATACGGTGCCAAAATGTTCGATCAGGCCTTCGGCTTGCGTGTTGGACAAGTCCTGACGCGCAATCATCACATGCTCATAAAGAGGCATGGGTGTCTCCAGTCATTTTCTAAGGCATGTTTCAAAGGTCGGGGCTGATCCTCTGCCCCCCGACCACGAGAGACCACGCCGGTGCAAAACGCATCGACAGAGGAAGCCCGCCTTATAGCCAAGTCACCGGTGGGATCAAGCGCTTTCGCCTGGTCTTTGCGGGGCGGGCACGCCTTGGGTTTACTCATGAGACACGACACCCGGATTGCGCACGCGAACCAGTGTCGGCCCGGTCGCCTTCCTTCAGGCGATTCGCGGACCGTGGGGAAGGGCGGTGCGGTCATGGCGCAACCAAATTTCTTAAAATTTACTTTATGCAAGAGAGGTAAACGATTAAACAGAACAGAAGTGACGTTGCGTAAGTCGATTCCGAAGGCCCTTTTATGTGTGCTGCCGCAGAAATGCCAGAATGGGCCCGAACCGGAAGAAAGTGGGGACAGCGTGGCAAAGGGTCTGACCTGGAAAGGCGTGCAGTCGCTGGCGGCGACACTTGCCTTGCCCGGAATCTCACGCTCCGAGCTGTCCTGTGGTCCCTGTCTGCTGGCGCATGGCGAGCTATGGACATGGTGGGACCATGACGTAAATGCGCCGGGGTTGCGCCTGCCGCCCGGAGAACGCCCGTTCCTGATCGCCGCCGCCCCTGAGGTCTTTTTCGTCACCAGATCCATTATGCGATTCAATCAGGTCATGGTCAGGCCCGGTCTTGTCAGCCGGAAATGGTTTCAGGGCCATCTGTTGCTGAGTTGGCGCGCATTGGCACCCCGGTCGTTTCAGGATCTCTTTCCCGGCGAAGGCCCGCCGGTGCCGAGTTTCTCCCTGACCTGAGCACCGATCCCGCATTCATGTTGCGCAGTGCGGGAAGCCGTATGAAAATCCCCCCCCTTGCACCGATATGCGCCCGGCTTCGCAATTGCGAAATCTGTCGTCATGGGCTAGCCCGGTAAGGTAAGAGAACAAGATCCAGATGCCATGAGGGGGCGGCAATAACCATGACCAGAGCATTTCTTTTCCCGGGCCAGGGGGCCCAGACCATCGGCATGGGGCAGGCGCTGGCACGGGAATACCCGGCCGCAAAGGCCGTGTTCGACGCGGTCAACGAGGCTTTGGGTGAGGATCTGTCTGCACTGATCTGGGACGGTGCCCAGGAGGATCTGACACTGACAGAGAACGCGCAGCCGGCGCTAATGGCGACCTCGCTCGCGGTGATGGCGGCGCTGGAGGCCGAAGGCGTCACGGTTGAGGCGGCGGGTTATGTGGCCGGTCACTCGCTCGGCGAATATTCGGCGCTTTGTGCGGCGGGTGCGCTCAGCCTTGCCGATACCGCGCGCCTGTTGCGGATCCGGGGCCGCGCCATGCAGGCGGCCGTGCCGGTGGGCCAAGGCGCAATGGCGGCGCTGTTGGGGCTCGATTTCGCCACGGCACAGAAAGTGGCCGAGGCCGCAGCCCATGGTCTGGTCTGTTCTGCCGCCAATGACAATGATCCGGGCCAGGTCGTGATCTCGGGCCACCGCGAGGCTGTGGAACGCGCCGTCGAGATCGCCAAGGGGCAGGGTGCCAGGCGGGCGGTGCTCTTGCCGGTTTCGGCCCCTTTCCATTGCGAATTGATGGAGCCCGCCACCGAGGCCATGGCCGAGGCGCTGAGCCATATCGATATCGCCGCGCCGAAGGTGCCGGTGGTGGTCAATGTCGGGGCAGTTGGCGAATCCTCGCCCATGATCATACGCAACAGCCTGGTGCAGCAGATCACCGGGTCGGTGCGCTGGCGTGAAAGCGTGATGTGGATGGCGGAAAACGGCGTGACCGAGACCTGGGAGATCGGGGCCGGCAAGGCGCTGACGGGCATGGTGCGCCGCATCGACAAATCGTTGACCACGCGCGTGGTCGGCACCCCCGAGGAGGTGCGCGCGGCGGCCGAGGCCGTTGCGGCAAGCTGATCGGGCGAACGTGACACGGGAATAAGCGCCTGCGCAGGGATGGCACAGGGGGATTAGAAAAAGGACTGATATGTTTGATCTGACAGGGAAAAACGCGCTGGTAACTGGTGCATCCGGTGGCATCGGGGCGGAAATTGCGCGGGTATTGCACGGCGCGGGCGCAACGGTGGGCCTGTCTGGCACGCGGGTGGACCCGCTACAGGCGCTGGCCGATGAGCTGGGCGACCGCGCCCATGTGCTGCCCTGCAACCTGAGTGACGCCGAGGCGGTGCAGGCATTGCCCAAGACGGCAGCCGCTGTGATGGGATCGGTCGATGTGCTGGTCAACAATGCCGGTATCACGCGCGACAACCTGTTCATGCGGATGTCGGATGAGGAATGGGCGCAGGTGATTGAGGTCAACCTGACCTCGACCATGCGGCTCTGCCGGGGGGTGCTGCGCGGCATGATGAAGGCGCGGTGGGGCCGGATCGTCAATATCAGCTCGGTGGTGGGAACCACCGGCAACCCCGGACAAGGCAATTACGCGGCCTCCAAGGCGGGCATGATCGGCATGTCGAAATCGCTGGCCTATGAGGTTGCGTCACGTGGCATCACGGTGAATGCGGTGGCCCCCGGGTTCATTGAAACCGCGATGACCGACAAGCTGACCGAGGATCAGAAGGACAAGATCCTGACCCAGATCCCGGCAGGCCGCATGGGCAGCCCGGCCGAGATCGCGGCGGCGGTGCTGTATCTCGCGGCACCCGAGGCCGCTTATGTCACCGGCACGACGCTGCATGTAAATGGCGGCATGGCGATGATCTGATGGTCTCGCTCCGGCAGCGATTGTGCAATGGGCTGGCGCGGGTGGTGCAGAAACCGATGCTGATGCTGCCGCTGCCGGCCTCGCTGGCGCGGATGGCGTTCGATCTGAACGCGCGGATCCTGTATCGGACGCCGCGCGACATGGTGTTGGAGCCTGTTGAGATGGGCGGGGTGCCCTGCACCTGGATCTCGCGCGGGGGCTGGCCGGATCAGGGGGGCGTGATGCTCTATCTGCATGGCGGTGGGTTTGTCCTGGGATCGCTGCGCAGCCATCGCCATCTGGTGGCGCATCTGGCCGCGAAATCGGGGCAGAAGGCGCTTTTTGTGCAATATCGCCTGGCCCCCGAACATCCGTTTCCTGCTGCGTGCGACGATGCCCTGGCCGTCTATCGCGGACTGCTTGATGCCGGTCACGATCCGGGACGGATCACGCTGGCGGGCGACAGTGCGGGCGGCTGCCTGGCGCTGGTGTTGTTGCAGGATATCGTGCGGGCAGGGTTGCCCTTGCCCCGCGCGGCGGCGCTGATTTCGCCCATTACAGACCTGACGGGATCGAGCGCATCGCTGCTGCAAAACCGCTGGCGCGATCCGATTCTGCCGCTGTCGTGGGGGCGGCGGGCTGTTGCGGCCTATCTGGCGGGGCAGGATGGTGCGAACCCGCGTATTTCGCCACTTTGGGGCGATCTGTCGGGACTGCCGCCGGTCTTTGTGCAGGTCTGTGAGAGCGAGATTTTGCGCGACGACGGGCAACGTCTGGTGGCGGCGATTGGGGATGCGGGCGGGCAGGTGGCGTTGCGGGTCTGGCGCGATGTGCCGCATGTCTGGCATCTGATGTGTGGCCGCGTGCCCGAAGCGGATGCCGGTGTGGATGAATTGGCGGCATTTCTGACTGGATCGACAGTAACTTAGGCGATGTCAGGCCGCCATGGCGAGGCCCGTCGCGGGGGAAAGCGCCGATCGGATCCGCGTCCGAAGCATATCGGGCGGCGCGTCCAGCGGAATCCGGATCAACGGAACGCCCGCCCGTTCCAGCGCGGTTTCAATCAACTGCCGGTCATCCTCTGCCTCGGCCCGCGCGCCGATCATCAACGCAAGATCAAGGTTCCCGGCATAGGAAAACACACCGAAATCCAGGCCCGCCCGGTTGAGCGCGCGTTGTGTCGCCGCGTTCATTGCGGTGTCGCCGGGTTCGGGGCGAATGCGCAGCGCGCGCGACAGCACAATATCGGGTAAAACGCGTTGCGCCTGCCCCAGACATTCGACGACATCTTCCAACCGCTCCAGCAATGTGGCGCGTGGGGCATCAAGCACCGGAACACGTTCAATCGCGGCCAGGGCGAGATGCTCAACCGGCGTTGGCACGGGAGGTGATGGCCGGGCTTTGGTCCGCGCCGCCCGGTTTTTCGCCAGATTTCGCGGTCCCGATCTGCGGACCCGGATATCGAGCGCGATAAAGGCCACAGAAAGCGGCCCCAGGGACAGTACAGCCACCAGATAAGGGGCTGCCGGATGGTAAATGACTGCCGCAATCAGGAATTGAATCGGGTCTGTCATGGTCAGGACCTTTCATCGAGGCAATTGGGCCGGTAACCGGCGGGCCTTCTTACTGTATCCATGCGTCACGGTAGGCCTGAAAGAATGCGATTCGGTTAAAGGCGACCGGTGCGGGGGAACGCCAAAACTGATGAAAATTGGTGCGATGCCCCGTTGCAGTCGCAGGGAAATGTGCTATAGGCGGCGCAGTTTTGCCGGGGGGCGCACTTGCGTCAGACGGTAGCGGGGCCTTAATGAAGCCCATGACACCGCCGACATCGGCATATTGAAAAACGAGGGTGGCCCCCCGGGGCATGCTTTCGCAAAATTGAATGAGGATCGTAAAGATGAGCGATATCGCAGACCGCGTAAAGAAAATCGTTGTCGAGCACCTGAGCGTCGAGGAAGATAAAGTGGCCGAGAACGCCTCGTTCATCGACGACCTGGGCGCCGACAGCCTGGATACCGTCGAACTGGTCATGGCCTTTGAAGAAGAGTTCGGCATCGAAATTCCCGATGACGCGGCCGAAACGATCCAGACCTTCGGCGACGCCGTCAAGTTCATCACCGAAGCGTCCTGAGCTTCGCACGATCTGAAAAATTCAATGCGGCATCCCGGGCGGGGTGCCGTTTTGCGTTTCGGCCAACTCCCGCGTGCCGGGAATGCGCGGGGGGATTGCCCCCAAGGGGCGCTTGACGCTATCACCGTGGCGACAAGCTGAAAAGCGAAGGGCAGGATATATGCGTCGAGTTGTTGTCACCGGCCTGGGGATGGTGTCCCCGTTGGCCTGCGGTGTTGAAGAAACATGGGATCGCCTGTTGGCGGGGCAGTCGGGGGCCGGGCCGATCGAGAAATTCGATGCGAGCCAGCTGGCCACGACCTATGCCTGCGAAGTGCCCCTGGGCGATGGCAGTGACGGCACCTTCAACCCCGATGACTGGATGTCCTCGAAGGACCGGCGCAAGGTTGATGATTTCATTCTCTATGGCATGGCGGCAGCGGCGCAGGCGGTGACCGATGCCGGCTGGACGCCCGAGGAGGAAGAGGATCGGCTGCGCACCGGTGTGATGATCGGGTCGGGCATTGGCGGGCTGTCCTCGATTGCCGATACCGCCGTCCTGATCAAGGAAAAGGGCCCCCGGCGGGTGTCGCCCTTTTTCATTCCCGGATCGCTGATCAATCTGATTTCGGGGCAGGTCTCGATCCGCTACGGGTTCAAGGGCCCGAACCACGCGGTTGTCACGGCCTGTTCGACCGGGGCCCATGCGATTGGCGATGCGGCGCGCCTGATCCAATGGGGCGACGCCGAGGTGATGATCGCAGGCGGGGCCGAGGCCGCGATCTGCGAGATCGGAATTGCCGGGTTCAACGCCTGCAAGGCGCTGTCCACCAAACGCGCCGATGATCCGCAGAAAGCCAGCCGCCCCTATGATGCGGAACGTGACGGGTTCGTCATGGGCGAAGGTGCCGGCGTTGTGGTGCTGGAGGAATACGAGCACGCGCGCGCGCGCGGGGCCAAGATCTATGCCGAGGTTCTGGGCTATGGCCTGTCGGGCGACGCCTATCACATCACCGCGCCGTCGGAGGATGGCGATGGCGGGTTCCGGTCGATGAAAGCGGCGCTGGAGCGGGCCGGGGTGGAGCCGGGCGATATCGATTACATCAACGCGCATGGCACCTCGACCATGGCCGACACGATCGAGCTGGGTGCGGTGGAACGCCTGATGGGGGATGCGGCGGCGGGGGCCACCATGTCCTCGACCAAATCCTCGATCGGGCATCTTCTGGGCGCGGCCGGGGCGGTGGAGGCGATCTTCTGCATTCTGGCCATCCGTGACCAGGTGGCACCGCCGACGATCAATCTGGACAACCCGGCGATTGCGCCCAAGCTGGATCTGGCACCAAATGCCAAGCGGGAGCGTGAGATCAATATCGCATTGAGCAACAGTTTCGGATTTGGCGGCACCAATGCCAGTCTTGTCCTTGGCAAGGTGAACGACTGATGTGGAAGCACATAGCGGCCAACGGGTTCAGTTTTCTTATCGTGGCGCTCATTGCCTTTGCCGGGGCGATTGCCTGGGGGCAGCGGCAATTCGTCGAGCCGGGGCCTTTGCAGCAGGCCGTTTTTTTCGAGGTGGCACCAGGGGCCAGCCTGGCCGAGGTGTCCGAGAACCTGGGCGCGGCGGGAGTGGTCTCCAGCCCGATCCTGTTCCGGCTTGGCGCGCGCTATACCGGCCAGGCCGAGGAATTGCGCTTTGGCACCTATGAGATCGCGGCCGGCGCATCGATGGTTGACGTGCTGGAGGTCGTGACATCCGGCGGGCAATCGACCTTTCGCTATACGGCCACCTACGTGATCCGGGGACAGGGCAATGGCGAGATGCGCCTGCGCGAGCGGGTGCCCGGAACCGGCGAGCAGATAGACCTCGCGGTGTTCGGATCGCAAGACCCTGTGCCCGAGGCCTATGAGGCGCTGGTGGCCGGTGGCGCGCCGGTTGTTTACCGGGTATCGGCACCCGAAGGGATGACCGTCTGGCAGATCGTCGAGGCGCTGCGTGGGGCGGAATTTCTGACCGATGACGTGGTCGACCTTCCGCCCGAGGGCACCTTGGCCCCCGATACTTATGAAGTGGCACGCGGCACGCCGATATCGCAGATCCTGACCGATATGGCCGATGCGCAGACCGGCATTTTGCTTGCCGCCTGGGCCGGGCGCGCCGAGAGGTTGCCGTTTGATACGGTGCAGGAGGCGCTGGTCCTGGCCTCGATCATCGAAAAGGAAACCGGGGTCAGTTCCGAGCGCGATCAGGTGGCGGGTGTGTTCGTGAACCGTATGCGCCAGGGGATCCGGCTGCAAACCGATCCCACGATCATTTATGGCGAAAGCGAGGGGCAGGGGTTTCTGGGGCGCCCCATCCGGCAAAGCGAGATCGATAATGCCGGCAATCCCTGGAACACCTATCGCATCGACGGATTGCCGCCGACGCCGATCGCAAATCCCGGTCGCGCCGCGATCGAGGCAGCGGTGAACCCGGCCGAGACCGATTACATCTTTTTCGTGGCCGATGGGTCGGGCGGGCATGCCTTTGCCGTGACCCTTGCGGAACATGAGCGAAACGTTGCGGCCTGGCGGGCGATCGAGGCCGAAAGGGCGGCGCAGGGAAACTGAAGGCCTCGCCGCCAAAGGCGGCGATCCGGGTGGGGGCCAGCCCCCACACCCCCGGGATATTTGCTGCACAAAGAAGGCATGGGATTTTTTCGTGAGCGGCCAATCGTGGCTGGCGCGTTGGCGGCGGTGTCGCCCCCGGTGGTGGCAGCCACGTTACCGGCGTTGTATCTCGGTCAGGGGAACTCATCCAGCGCTGGAACAGCCATTTCAGGCGCTCAATCCAATGTTGGTTGCCGATCATTCGGGGTTTGGAAAACCGACCCGAATGGGCGCTTTACCAGAAATCTTGGGACCGTCTTTTTAGGGTCGGATTTTTTATCCAGAAAATGTGTAATGCCTGACACGGTCGCGCGTCCTTCTTTCAGTGGGCTGCAGTCTTGCCCCGAAATTGAGGATTTGAGCGAGGCCAGCCATGTCGCGGCGGACATCTGTAGGGACAATGCCAAGAACGCTGAGGGACTGGCCGCAGCAATCGCGGACCGGTGCCCGTTGGCGATGCAGCAGGTCCAAGATCAGCCCGCCGGTCAATGCCCGAATGCAAACCCTGCCTGGAGAAATCGAAGAATGACCACCGACCCGCGCAACACGCCACCCGCAACGGCCTCGCAAGGCGGTCCAAGTGAACCAAACCGACGCAACGTGTTGGGCTTTGGTCTGATCGCGGCCGGGACCATTGGCGGTGCCGGATATTTCCTCTGGCCAATGCTGCGCCAGAACACGCTTCAGACGCCGCAGGGTGCCATGGCCGTTACCGTCTCGATGAGCGGCTTTTCTCCCAACGTTCTGACGGCGCGGGCCGGGCAACGGATCGATCTGCAATTGATCAACAGTGACAACGCGCTGCATACCGATGGTGGCGGCTGGCATCAATTCGCCAGCGACGAACTTGGCCTCGATTTCAACATAGCGCCGCTGAGTGAATCCCTGGTCAGCTTTACCGTCGACACGCCCGGCACCTATGATTTCTACTGTGGTGTCTGCTGTGGTGGCGTGGCGAACCCCTATATGCACGGTCAACTTGTGATTGAGGCCTGATCCGCGATGACATTTCGACCTGCGGTGATTGTCCTGTCGCTGGCGGCCGTGGCGGCGCTTTCGATAGGGCTGACGGCCGGATGGCTGCAAACGCCCGGCGGGCTGATGGCTGGTGTTACCGGCATTATGGCGCGCCCCGAAGTAACCGTGCCGACGATTGTCGCGGCGGGCATTCTAGACGGCATAAACCCTTGCGCGTTTACCCTCCTTTTGCTGTTCATCACGGCGCTTCTGGCGACATTGGGCGGGGCCGGGCCGGACGCGGTTGCGCGTGCCCGGCATCGGATGTTGCTGAATGGCGGCGCGTTCATCTTTGCGATCTTCCTGGCCTATCTGATCCTTGGTACCGGGCTGATGCAGGTTTCAACCGTTTTGGCGCAGAACCATCTGGGCGCGCGGCTGGGGGCGCTTTTGTCAATTCTGCTCGGGCTCTGGATGCTCAAGGATTATTTCCTGCCCGGTGTTGGCCCGAAACTGGCCGCGCCGCGATGGGTGGCCGGGCGCGCGCGCGGTGTCGATGGGGCTGCCTCGGTGGCAACCATGTTCGGCCTTGGCGCGCTGATCAGCCTGTGCACCGTGCCTTGCAGCGGCGCCGTCTACATCGCCATCATCAGCCTGCTGGCTCTGCAGGAAAGCTTTGCCCTCAGCTATGGCTATTTGCTGCTTTACAACGTGATGTTCATCCTGCCGCTGGTGGTGATCCTGCTGATGGCATCCTCGCGGACCGGGCTGAACCGGATGGCGCGCTGGAACCTGCATCATCGTGACAGCATCAAACTGGGCCTGGGCAGCGGGGTGGTGGTGCTTGGTCTGGCGATCTTGGCAACGGCATGAGGGGCGCGCACCCTGGTTATCAGATCGTGGTGCCCGTTATTTGCGGCATCCCGTTCGGGCCGTGGTGGTCCGTCCCCCCGAAAGGCCTCAATTGATGACGCGGGCGGCAACGCGCATCCCCTCGGACAGGCCGGAAGAGGGGTAAAGGATCACACGCTCCCCCTCGGATAGGCCGTCCGTTACCTGTGCCTGAATGCCATTGTTCGGGCCAGGCTCAATGGGCCGGAGCGCGGCGATACCATCCGCGACGACAAATACGGCCCAAGCGTCCCGGTTGCGGAAAAGCGCGCTGGCAGGCACGATCAGGGTATCCTCTGCCTGCCAGACGACAATCCGGGTCTCCACCCGGAACCCATGCCCGAGGCCGGTATAGTGATCGGACAGGTTGGAAAAGGCGATCACCGCATTCACGCGCTGTTCTTCCACGCCAAGGGCCGAAAACTGGGTGATGCCGAACGGATCGACCCGGATCACTTCGCCGGCCAGATCGGTGGTGCCTCCCCAATCGGTAATGATCACCGGATCGCCCACCGAAACCTGCACAGCATCGGTCGACAGCAGATCCACAACCACCTCCAGATCGCTTTCGATGTTACCGATCTCCATGATCGGCGCACCCGAGGGCAGGGTTGTCTCGCTTTGCTGGATCACCCGCAGGATACGGCCATCGGCAGGCGCAAATAGCGGGATATCGTTTGAGCCGCCCCCGACGGCCGAGGCAAGACCCGGATCGTCGAACCCGATCAGCTGCGCCTGGGCGTTGGCGATCTCGGCCTCGCGCATGGATATCGCGGCCTCGGCGGTATCGACATTTGCCTGGGCCACGCGGGCGGATTGTCGGGCCCGATCCAGCGCCGCGCCCGGGGAAATGCCGCGTTCCACCAACTGTTCGGTTCGCGTCAGCTCGGTCTCGGCCAGGTCGCGATTGGCCAGCGCCGCGTTCAGATCGGCGCGCGCCACCCGCAGCGCGGCCTGGGCGGCATCGACGGCTGCAATGGCCTGTTCGCGGTTGCGCACATCCAGCGCGGCGGGGTTGATGGGGCGCATGAGCGCCACAACGGTTTCCCCCCGGATGACCGGATCGCCGGGCTGGACGCTGACGCGCTGCAACTGGCCCGCGACCGGGGTCGAGACGATATAGGCGTCGCGCACCCGCGTGCGGCCCTCTTCGTCGATGGTCAGACGCAGGGTTCCGCGCGTCACCGCCCCCATATCGACCATCAAGGGCCTGGGCCAGAACGCCGCCGCCAGCGCCCCCACCACCAACACAACGGCCAGGGTGGTCAGGATCAGACGCGACCGTCTCTTTGCTTTTGCCATGACGGCTACTCCCTCGTTTTCAGGGCCAGGACCAGGTCGGCCCTGTCGATATCACGTTTCACCAGCCAGCCCGAGGCAATTGCCGCGCCGATCACCACCATGCCTGCAAACCCGTAGCTCGCAAGGTCAAAGACCACCGGGATCTGGTAGAGCTCATTGGAAAATCCGGCGGCGATACCGAAGGACAGATAATACCCCAGGGCACCGCCAAACGGCAGGGCCAGCAGCGTCACGACGGCCAGTTCGCCCAACAAAACGAAGGCCGTTTCGGCCTTGGTAAAGCCGATGACCCGCAAGCTGGCCAGATCACGGATCCGTTCGGCATAGGCAATGCGGGCGGCGTTGTAGACGATGCCAAAGGTGATCACAAAGGCAATGGCCCCCATGACATAGCGGATAGCCCCCGCACCGGTGTTCATCAGGGTGAGAAAGGCGGCTTCGGCATCCGATTTCAGGCTGACGCCCGCCACCGTCGGCATATTTTGCAGCTCCCGGTAGATCTCGCGCGCGCGCGCCTGATCTATCGACAGATACGCCCCCGAGACGCGGCCCGGTTCGCGCAGGGCGCGGTTGAGGGCGTCCAGATTCATATAGGCGGGTGAGCCCAGCAGGCTTTCGGCCACCGCCGTCACCGGGATTTGCAGATCCGGCTGCCGGCCCTCGCGCACCTCGACCGTCAGCATCTCGCCGGGCCGGATATCCAGGATATCGGCCAGCGCGGTGGACAAGACGATGCCCCGCTCGCCCAGGGGTATTTCGGCCAGATCGGAATCCAGCGCGCGAAACAGCCTGGCCTGCGCCGACAGGCCGGTCACAACACCGCGATAGGTATTGAGCCCGTTGCGCAGGACCGCGGGTACATGGCGCACGGGCTCGACCAGGGTCACGCCCGGCATTCGGCGCAGCTCGAATATCGTGGACTCCGAGGCCGCATGGGTAAAGCTGACGGTCACGTCGCTGCGGTCGATGACATTGAAGGTCAGGTCAACCGTGCGGTCAAAGCCCGCATAGATCGTGATCATCGACGCGCTCAGCGCCATGCCGCAGGCGATGCCGATCATCGCGCCCGCCATGCGGCCGGGTTGCCGGGTGATACGGCGCAAAACCATACGGGACGGTTGATCGAGCCAGGCGTTCAACCAGCGCCCCATTTTGCCCGTACGGCTGTAATCGGCCGGGGCCGGGGCCCGCATCGCGGTGGCAGGCGTCAACGCAAAGACGCTGCGCAATACCATCAGCCCGCCAACCGAAGCCGACAGGATGCTGACGCTGACGCCCGAGACAAAGGACGCCGGATCCAGCTGGAACACCAGAAAGGGAAACTTGAAATAGTCGGTATAGAACTGGGTCAGCGCCCGCCCACCGGCGATGCCCAAAAGACAGCCCGCAAGCGCACCGCCAATCGCGATTGCCATCACCAGTTTGAAGTAATGTGCGCCAACTTCGGAATTGGTGTAGCCAAAGGCCTTCATCAATCCGATCTCTTCACGCTCGGACTGCACCATGCGGTTGATCACGATATATAAAAGGAACGCCGCCACTGCGAGGAAGATCGGCGGCACGCCCACGGCCGACGCCTCCAGCCCGATGATCTCCTGGCTGAGAAACCGGTTCGAGATCTGATCGGCCAGCGGATAGGCCCCGGTGCCACCATACGCGTCGAGGATGCGGTCAACGGCATCCAGAACGGCATCCTCATTTGCCCCGCGCGACAGCGACAAGAGCGCCTCGTTGAAGGCACCTTCCATGTCATAGGCGGCCGCCAGCGCCGACCGGCTCATCCAGATCACACCGAACCGGGCATCATCGGGGATGATCTCACCGGGGGCGGTGGTGTAGAGAAATTCAGGGCTCTGGGCCAGGCCCACGATGCGAAAGCTGCGCCGCGCCCCGTTCATCGTCGCGGATATGCGGTCGCCGGGGCGCAATCCTTGTGCGTTGGCAAAGGATTGCAGCAACAGGATTTCATCGGTGCGGTCGCTGTCGATCATCCGCCCATCGGACAAAAAGACATCGTTCAGGCGCGGGGTCCGCAGATCGGGCAACGAGACCGCCTGCGCCTGCACCGGCACATCGGCCCCCTCCAGGTCGATCAGCGCGCCACCGATCACGCGCGGCTCGACCGCGCTGACGCCCTCGATCGCCGCCAGCCGCTGCACCAGCCGATCCGGCGCGCGGGTGACGGGCGCAAAGACATCGGCCAGCCGGTAGCGTTCGTAATAGGCGGCGCGGGTTTCATTCAGCGAGGTGACCAGCCCCGACATCATCACCAGCATCGCGACACCGACCGCAATCACGATACCGATGGCAATGGCCTGCCCCTTCATGCGCCACAGATCGCGCAACAGCTTGTGGTCAAGCGGGCTCACCAGTCGATCTCCTCGGGCGTGAGCTTGGTCTCGTTCACCACGATCTCACGCACGCTGCCATCGGCGAAATGGATCACCCGGTCGGCCATCGCGGCCTGGCTGGCGGCATGGGTGACGATCAGCACCGTGGCCCCGAGTTTCTCGTTCACATCGCGCAGAACCTTCAGCACCGAGCGCCCGGTCGTGCTGTCGAGCGCGCCGGTGGGTTCATCGCAAAAGAGGACCGTGGGGTTCTTGGCAACGGCGCGCGCGATGGCTACGCGCTGCTGTTCGCCGCCCGACAATTGCGCCGGGAAATGATCCACCCGGTCGCGCAACCCGACGATATTTAACGCATCGCCCGGGTCCATCGGATCACGGGCAATCTCGGTCACAAGCTCGACATTTTCATGCGCGGTCAGGCTCGGCATCAGATTGTAGAACTGAAAGACAAACCCGACGTGATCCCGCCGGTAGCGGGTCAGCTCTCTGTCCGTCATATCGCTGAGGTTTCGGTCCTGAAAGAAGGCGTCGCCATCGGTGGCACGGTCCAGTCCGCCAATGATGTTCAACAGCGTGGATTTGCCGCTGCCGGAGGGCCCGAGCAACACGACGATCTCGCCCTCGGGAATGTCCAGATCAACGCCGCGCAGGGCATGCACGGCCGAATGCCCTTCACCGTAAACTTTGGTCAGACCCTTGGTTGAAAAAATATTCTTCTTCATCCAATACTCGCTAACGGATGTTCAGTTTTGATTGAACATACCTGACGGATAAGGGGTGGGGAAAGCCAGTTTGTCAATGCGGCGCAATCGAACGACCGATCAGCTGATCAGGGCCAAACGAGATGCCGCCGCGACGGCCCGGGCGGAATTCATCGAAAAAATCGGGGTGATTGCGCAATCCGAGGGGCTGCCGCGTATTGCGGGGCGTGTTTTGGCGATGCTGCTCTACGATGGTGAAGAGGTGTCATTCGGGCAGCTCGCGGGGGCCCTGAAGGTCAGCCGGGGCAGCGTCAGTTCCAGCGTGCGGTTGCTCGAAAGCCAACAGTTGATCAAACGGGTCGCCAGACCCGGCGAGCGGCAGGATTATTTCCAGCTGGTTGAGAGCGCGTTTGCCAACATGGTCACGGCCTCCGCGATGCGCGTTCGGCGGGCAGCCGACGAAATCGAGGAGTCGTTGCAGATCATTCCCGCATCCGAAACAGGCCCCCGCGCGCGGGTTGCCGATTACGCAGCCTACTATCGCGCGATGGGCGAAGGTCTGGACACGGCGGCAAAGGCCCTGCGCAAGACCCGCTGATGGGGGAGGCCAGGGCTTTGGTGCACGAACCGGCAGGTAGGGTTCACCTCATGAATCCAGCGCTAGCTGACGATCATGCGCAATCGGACACCGAGAATTTTCAAAACCAGAAATTGGTTCGACGACAATCAATCGCAAACGTGACGTGGCTCACCCTCGATCCGGGTTAACGCTGAGATGTGCTGAGAGGGTCGGCCTTCAGGCCAGAGTGGACGTGAGCAGGCGTGTAGCGCGCGGCGATACACGCGGACCTTGAGCTGCCCACACATATGCAAACGCTCTGCTCGGGAATTCCGGATTCAGGGAGACGGATGAAGGTCGGGACACGTTCGTTATTCGGACGAGTTCAAGCGCAATCCCGTGCATCCATTGTCTGGCAGTGGTTTGCCTGCGAACCGAAAGAAGAGGATCACGGGTCGGGTGGTTTCCAGGCGCTTTTTGGGAAAAGCAAAAACGGCCCTCCAAATTTTCTGCAAAAAAATCCAACGTAATCTGTAACGAACCGTCCCTGCCTGCGTCCTAGCAAGAGTTCAGGGCCTTGCCCCATAAACCTCCACAGGAGAGATGGCGATGATCGGCTTACGCCACAGGCATCAGCATTCAAGCGCGCAAAGATACGGCAACGCTCTGTATCAACTGGTTTTTTGGGGTCCCCCGAACAACGAACGGTGGGCGCAACCCACGATGATCCCGCCGCAGGTCGGCCAAGCTTCGAGGCACGAAACGTGATGATGAAACAAACCAAATACCTTGCAGCCTCCGTTACGATTTTTTCGGGCCTCTTGGTGCTGGCATGGGTAACCCACGGCACCGGCGTGGTCAGAAACGATCCCGACCGCGATATCTTCATCCCAGAGGAATTGACGACCGAGTTGCAGGTCAGGGCCGCCTATGATGGCGACCGGATCTGGTTCCGGTACCGGTGGCCGGCAGAGCGGCCATCGATCTTCAACGATGTGCTGGTCTATCAGGATGGCGAGTGGATTGCGCGCGGCGGCGAAGAGATTGGCCCCGACCCCGATTTCCTGGTCGAGGACCGGGTGGCGATGATGATCGATGACGGATCGGTTCCGCTCTTTAGCCGCTACGGCGGCTACATCACCATCGGCGACAGGCTGTCCACCTTTACCGGCGCGCCGGAATCGGAAGAAGAACGCACCAAATACCTTCCCTCGACCCGCACCGACCCCAATGAATTCGACTCCGTCCTTCCCGAAAGCGATCTGGAAACCTTGCGCGCGGCGGGGCAGTTCCTGGACCTTTGGCAATGGCGGTCGAGCCGGTCGAACCCGATCGGGTTGGGCGATGACGGGTTTGTTGCCGAAGAACGCGGCGGCGATGAGGGCACCGGCCCCTACAGGACCAATTTCGACAGCGAGACGGGCCAGCCGCTGTTCATGTTCAACCCCGACGTGGCAGGCTATCGCGCGCTGTCGATCGACGCGGTGACCGACGGCGATGTCGGTTTCAATGACACCTATTACCTGTCCGACGAAACCGCCGTGGCGTTTGATCCGAATGCTGATTGGCAAAACGGCGATACCGTGCCGCGGCGCATGTTGCGTCAGACCTCCGGGTCACGCGGCGATGTGGCGATGCCGCAGGCGGCACGTTGGAACGACGGGTTCTGGGATGTGACGCTGGTGCGCGACATGGATACCGGCAACGAACTGGATGACAAGATCTTCCGGGACGGGGGCAATTACGACCTGGCTTTCGCGGTATTCCGCAATGCCTCGACGATGCGCTGGCACTACGTGTCGCTGCCGGTCTCGCTGGGGTTGGAGCAACCGGCGCAGATGGTTGCCGAACGGATCGAGCCGGGCACGGAGCCCGATTGGTCACAACCCTGGACCGAGGTATCTATGTTCTATCCCGGCCAGGTCACCTGGGGCCGGCTGACCGATCCGCGCCTGCACCCCGGTGCCGACCGCATCGCCGAGCGGGTGCCGGTCGCCGTGCGCCACAGTGAAGAACAGCTGGCCCTTTATGGCGTGCAGATGGAGTTCGCCGAGGAGATCCGCACCCAATGGATCTGGACCCTGATCGCGAGCCTCAGCCTGATTATCGGTTTGGGGATCAACATCAACCTGCTGATGCGCCGCCGGGAGGATGCGAAATGACCGTTCTGACCGCAGCCTTGAACCCACCCAAACCTGCCACGAAGGAAGACGATATGAAACGCAGCGAAATGATGCGGCGGGGTCGCCGGATCGCGGCAACAGCGGCGGCGCTGACGCTTGTTGCAGCCGGTGCCGCGCTGGCGCAAAGCGATGGCGGAGCCGCAGGGGCCGCTGAAGCTGCGTCCGGGTTTTCGCTCAGCCCGGTCTATCACATTCTGGTCGCGCATTTCCCGGTGGCGTTATGGATGACGGCCTATCTGTTCATCCTGATCCGCACCTTCTCTGACTCCGAAATCGCGGTTCGGCTGCAAAGGGCGGTCTGGCCCGTGGCCGTTCTGGGCACGCTTGCCGGCGCGGTGACCTACGGGCTGGGCCTGACGATCTATCCGTGGTCGGCGATCACGGAATCGCCACTGGGGCGCAACCACATATTGCTGGCAACCTGGACGCTGTCCTACTGGACGGTGATGACCGTGCTGGGCTACCGATTCCGTCGGCACCTGTTTGACGGCGCGCAACGCTGGATCACCTTCGCATTGGCGACGATCGGTGCGCTGGTAATCACCATCACCGGGACGCTTGGTGGATCGCTCACCGGTTCGCCGTCGCTGGTCACGAAAAGCCTCAGTTGGATCGGCTGGAATGTCTACACGACGTTCTATCTGCCGACATGGATGCTGGTGACCTTCTTTGCCGGCGCGGTGGTCCTGATCGTGATCGGCTTTGCGGGGCGTGGGCGTCGCGCTTGACGCAGCGCACGTGGATATGAATCCATCAGACGATATTCGGGCGGCGATCCCCGACGATCTGGAGCGGCGCGACTGATGGGCTTACATAACTTCGGCCAGCCCGCGCATCTTTGATCGCGGGCCGGTCGTATCGGCAGCCTGAACTAATGCGGTGGATGCCTCCACCCAGCGGCATCGATTGTGCCAAAGTGGTTTCATATGAACCAAAGAGAGGGAGGCATCCATGTCAGAGATTAGCATATTGGCGATTGATCTTGCCAAGAACAGTTTTTAGGTTTGTGGCGTCAGGGTGGACGGTGTTGTTGTTTTTAACAGATCGGTATCGCGCCCGCGACTTTACCAGTTGCTGGCAGAGCAGGACGGCTGCATCGTGGCGATGGAAGCGTGTGCCACGTCCCATCACTGGGACGTGTTGCCCAGTCATACGGGCATGTGGCGCGTTTGATCCCAGCAAATTACGTAAGCCGTTCGTAAAACGACAAAAGAATGATCACGCAGATGCGGAAGCAATTGCCGAAGCTGCTGTTCGTCCCAGCATGCGTTTTGTTGCGGTGAAGAGTGCGGAGAAACAGGGACGTGCCGTTGCCTTCCGAAAGCATCAATGTTTTGTCCGGCAAAGAACGCAACTGATCAATTCACTCAGGGGGCACCTGGCCGAATTTGGCATTGTGGCCGCCAAATTGACCTGAGCCCCTGAATCTCCTCCAGTTTTGTGTAGAGTCCGGCCAAGCAAAGGACGGACAAATGAAGGCAAGATTTACGGACGAACAGATCATTCAGATGATCAAGGAGCAGGAAGCTGGCGAGCGGACGGCAGATGTGTGAAGTGGTCCCACCTTTTCGGACAGGTTGGCAGCTTTTCTAAGGTGTACCCAGT
>CAXBGQ010000020.1:0-18313 GCA_963975135.1 uncultured Nioella sp.
TTTGGTGAGATGGACAGGTGGGAGAAAAACAAGATCAGCCATCGCGCTGATGCCTTCCGAAAACTGGTTGCCGCCCTTGGCCGCTGAGACCTGGCAGACAGGCGGGTTTGGCCTTTATCTGCACTGGCCATTTTGCCAATCGAAATGTCCCTATTGCGATTTTAACTCGCATGTTTCCGCGTCGATTGATCAGGAGCGTTGGAAGCGCGCCTATCTGTCTGAAATTCGCCGATATGCAGAGAAAACCAATGACCGGCATCTGGACACCGTCTTTTTCGGTGGCGGAACCCCATCTTTGATGGACCCGGAGCTTGTGCATGCAGTTCTTGAAGAAATCAGACGGAATTGGCGGCTCTCAAACAGCTTTGAAGTAACTCTCGAAGCAAACCCAAGTTCGGTCGAGGCCAAGCGTTTTGCCGGATATCGCGATGCGGGTGTCAATCGCGTCTCACTGGGTGTGCAGGCGCTAAACGATGGCGATTTACGCCGTCTTGGCCGGCTGCATACCGCCAAGGAGGCTGGCTCAGCCTTTGAAATCGCTCGAGCTACCTTTGATCGTGTCAGTTTCGATCTGATTTACGCACGGCAGAACCAGACCTTGCAGGATTGGCGCGCGGAGCTAAATGAGGCTCTGCATATGGCAATTGACCACCTTTCTCTTTATCAATTGACCATCGAGGATGGCACGGCCTTTGGTGATCGGCTCGCCAAGGGTGGGTTGAAGGGATTGCCTGGCGAGGATCGGGCCGCGGATATGTATCTGGCGACACAAGAGATCTGCGAAGCAGCGGGTTTACCTGCCTATGAAGTGTCCAACCACGCCCGTGACATGTGCGAAAGCCGTCACAACCTGATCTACTGGCGCGGCGGCGATTACATCGGAATTGGCCCCGGCGCGCATGGGCGATTGACGGGTCCGGCCGGGCGGTATGCCACCGAAACCATGTCTTCACCGGTGCAGTGGCTCGAACAGGTTGAGAAAACCGGCTCGGGTACGCTTTCCTCAGACCTGATCACAGGTGACGACCAGGCGGTCGAATACCTTATGATGAGTCTGCGGTTGCGCGAAGGGAGCTCTCTTTCCCGTTTCTCTGCTTTGAAAGGTGCGGAAAGACCCCCCGCATCACTTGCCTGGCTCTGCGATGAGGGGTTTCTGACGCAAAATGGCGATAGAATTTCGGCAACTGACTTGGGTCGCCCGGTTCTGAATGCTGTTCTGCGGGAACTGTTGGCCTAGGTACGGTTCAGTATCTTGATAATGTCATCAAGCTGTTCCAGATCTCCGTATTTGATTGACAATTTTCCCGCGCCTTTGTCCGCATCGTGGTCAATCGTCACGGACATTCCCAGGACGACACTCAGATCGCCTTCCAGAACCTTCGTGTCTGCGTCCTTCACAGCCGCTTTGCGGCCTGTGTTTCCGGTTTTCGCGCGCTTCTTACGTGTCCGTTGCTCGACATCGCGCACCGACAGGCCGTTTCGAACAGCGTCGCGCGCTATCTGGACCGCATCGTCACGGTTGATTAGCGCGCGGGCGTGGCCTGCAGACAGGCTGCCCTCCCTCAACATGCCTTGAACTTCTTCGGGCAGGGTCAATAACCGCATAAGATTGGCAATATGTGACCGGCTTTTGCCCATGGCTGTTGCCAGATGTTCCTGGGTTTGGTCGAACCGATCCATCAGCTGGCGATATCCGGTGGCCTCTTCGATCGGATTCAGATCGGCGCGCTGGATGTTCTCGATTATAGCGACTTCCAGCACTTCGGTGTCGTCAAATTCTCGGATAATTATTGGAATTTCATGCAGTTGCGCAATCTGGGCAGCGCGCCAGCGGCGTTCACCCGCGACGATCTGAAAATCCCCCTCAGCAGCGGGATCCGGGCGCACAATCAGCGGTTGAATGATGCCCTTTGCGGCAATCGAGGCGGCCAGTTCCTGCAATGCTTCTTGCGTAAAGGCGCGCCGGGGCTGATCCGGGTTTGGACGGACCCGTTCAATCGGAACCGTCAAATCCGGGCTGCGAGGCGCATCAGACGCAGGTGCTTCGACGTTCGTCTGTGGAATATCTGCCATCAGCGCCGACAATCCGCGCCCAAGCCCTCGTCGATCTCGATTTGCCATTTGGGTCACTCCTGTCAGACGGGTTGCAGTTGCCGTGCGAGAACTTCGCGTGCCAATTCACGATAGGCGGCACTGCCCCGGGAAGTCGGGTCATATTGCAGAATCGGCATCGCATAAGATGGCGCTTCGCTCAACCGCACATTTCGTGGGATTCGGGTTTGATACACCAACTCCCCAAGGTTTTCCCGGGCGTCCTCCTCAACCAAACGACACAGGTTGTTTCGGATGTCGAACATAGTAAGCACGACGCCTTCGATCCTGAGCGCGGGGTTGGCCGATTGGCGAACTTCGCGGATCGTGATCATCAGCTGTGACAACCCCTCCAAAGCGAAAAATTCTGTTTGAAGCGGCACCAGGACGGCATCGGCGGCGGCCATCGCGTTTACCGTCAGCAGGTTCAAAGACGGCGGGCAATCCATCAGGATAATATCGAATTCGCCGAGAAATTCCGGGCGGAGCGCATCCTTGAGCAAGAAAACCCTATTTTCATTGCTCACAAGCTCAACATCGGCGGAGCTGAGATCGGTTGTTGCGGGCGCGATCCAGAGGTTTTCAACCCCGGTGGGCAGCACGATTTCTTGCAGGCTCATGCCTTCGATCAACAAATCATAGGTGGTGAAATTGCGCTGATCGGCGTCAATCCCAAGGCCCGTAGATGCATTTCCCTGCGGATCCAGATCAATGATCAACACTCGTTGACCTTCTGCCGCAAGAGAAGCGCCCAGATTTATGGCGGTCGTCGTCTTTCCAACCCCGCCTTTTTGATTTGCGATGGCGATACAGCGCGGTCGACCGGTTTCAGGCACGGCAGATGTCTCCGATTTTCAGAATCACAGCCCCGTCGGCTGTCTGGCTTGGGATAATGTCCATCTTCATGGTCCAGGCCTCAAGGGCTTCGTATATTTCCTGGGCGTGTGTTGCGCCTTTCAGGAATAGCGCCGAGCCATCCTTGGCCAAATGTCTATCAGCATATCCGCAGAGCTTTTCCAGTGACGCCAATGCGCGCGCGCTGATGACTTGCGCGTTTTGCGGTGGGATTTCCTCAATTCGGCGCGTCAGGATGGTAACCTTTAATCCCAATTCTGCGGCGGCAATTCTCAGGAAGCTGCATTTCCTTAGATCCGATTCAACGAACGTAAACCGCATGTCGGGTTTGTCTTCAGCGGCCATCGCCGCGCAGACCAACCCCGGAAACCCGCCGCCGGTACCGATATCCAACCAAAGCCCCGAAGTCGTGTTGCAGTGGCTGTATATCTGGGCAGAATCAAGGAAATGGCGCGCCCATAGCTCGGGCAGCGTGTTTGCAGAAACCAGATTGATCGCCTTCTGCCATTTGGTCAGCGCGGCGGCGTAGATCTCCAGCCGGTTGAGTGTTTCACGTGAAACATTTTTCTGAAACCACGCTATAGCCTCTGCTTCTGTCATGCACGTTTCCGGTCGAACTGGCGGATTTTCATCAGCAAAAGAGTCAGCGCCGCCGGCGTCATCCCATCAATGCGACTTGCCTGGCCAAGCGTCTGCGGACGAACTGTAGACAGCTTGCCTCGCAGCTCATTCGACAGCCCGTCGATACCGTCATAGGAAAAGCTGACAGGAATCTTGTGAGCCTCGTCCCGCTTCAACGCAGCAACGTCCGATTTTTGCCGTTCAATGTAGCTCGCGTAGAGCGCCTCACGTGCAAGCTGCAACTTGGTTTCAGCATCCAAGGCATTGACTTCGGGCCAAATTCTCTCGAGATTCGACATGGAGATATCGGGAAAACCCAACAAATCCAATGCGATGCGGCGCTGTCCATCCTGGTTGACGGAAAGCCCAATCCGCTGCGCTTCTGTCGGGGTAAGGCTATGGGCGCGCATGACGTCATATCCCTTCGCCAATCGATCCATCTTGTCGCCAAACGACGCAATACGCTCGTCCCCGATGAGCCCAAGCGCCTTCGCACGAGGAGTCAGGCGTTGATCCGCATTATCCGCGCGCAGCGTCAGCCGAAATTCGGCGCGTGACGTGAACATGCGGTAAGGCTCGGTAACGCCCCGTGTCACGAGATCGTCTATCATGACGCCGATATAGCTTTCGTCCCGCCCGAAATACACCGGATCCTTACCAAGAACCGCCTGGGTCGCGTTCAGCCCGGCAACCAATCCTTGCGCGGCCGCCTCTTCATAACCCGTTGTTCCGTTAATCTGGCCAGCAAGATACAAGCCGGGAACATCCTTTACCTCCAAGGTGGGCAAAAGAGCGCGCGGATCGACATAGTCGTACTCAATCGCGTAGCCCGGCTGCACGATATGGGCCTGCTCAAGCCCACGGATCGAATTTACATATTGGGTCTGCACATCCTGGGGCAGCGACGTAGAAATGCCGTTCGGATAAATCGTGTCGTCGTCAAGCCCTTCAGGTTCGAGGAAGATCTGATGGGACTCCTTGTCGGCAAAGCGTACGATCTTGTCCTCGATCGAGGGGCAATAACGCGGACCAACGCCTTCAATATGCCCACCATACATCGCGGAGCGGCTTAGATTATCACTGATAATCTGATGCGTTTGAGCATTCGTGTGAGCGATGCCGCAGGAAATCTGGCGAACTTGCGGGCCCTTTGACAGGAAGGAAAACATCACTGGAACATCATCAGCCGGCTGATGCTCCAAAATGTCCCAGTTGATTGTTTTCCCATTCAGGCGCGGTGGCGTGCCGGTTTTTAAACGTCCAAGTGGCAGGCCGAATTCGTCGATGCGGTTCGCCAGCAGCACCGAAGGATTGTCCCCCATCCGGCCACCGGGGCGCTGGATGTCGCCGATATGGATAACGCCGCGCAGGAACGTGCCGGTTGTCAGCACCACGGCCTGGGCCGTTACCTCCGCGCCATCTGCCAGCTTCACACCGCCGACGCGGCCATGATCCATCAAGAAATCAACCGCCTCGCCCTCAATCACGGTAAGACCCGGTAATGCCCTCAGCTCTGCCTGCATCGCCAAACGAAAGAGTTTTCGGTCGGATTGTGTGCGCGGCCCTTGAACGGCGGGCCCTTTTCGGCGGTTCAGAAGCCGAAATTGAATGCCCGATGCATCCGCAACACGCCCCATTGCGCCGCCCATTGCATCAATCTCGCGCACCAGGTGGCCTTTACCCAGGCCGCCAATCGCTGGATTGCAGGACATAACGCCGATACCATCGGCCTTGAGCGTCAGCAAAGCCACACGCCCGCCCGCACGGGCCGCGACATGCGCCGCTTCCGCACCTGCATGGCCACCGCCGACAACCACAATATCGAAATCAAGATGTTTCACGTGAAACACTCCTACTTCCCGAGACAAAACCGTGAGAATATTTCCCCCAGAACCATCTCGACGTCCAACCGCCCGATCAGCGAATCCAAGCGCCGAATGGCGTGGCGTAAGTGTTCTGCTGCCAATTCTGTTCGATCTGAGCCGGCTTCTACCTCAGAAATCGCCGCATCCAAAGAGGCTGCAGCCGCTTGCATCGCATATTTATGGCGAAGATGCGTAGCGGTCGCTTGTCGAGCGGTTCGCGACTCAAGCGTCGCCGCAAGGTTATCAATCAACTCCTGCACGCCGCGTCCGGTCGCCCCGGAGATCCCTCCAGGCACATCAGGAAACAAATCCCCCTTCCCCTGTAAGACCACATCTCCGTCCTGCAATTCAATCAGCGGATTGTCACTTGGTTCAGATTTCAGAAAAACGCGAATATCTGCCGCCTCGGCGCGCGCCCTTGCGCGGTCGATTCCGATCTGCTCGATAACGTCGCCCGCGTCGCGCAGTCCCGCGGTATCCAGCAACGTCACCGGCAAACCACGCAGATCCATCCGCACCTCGATGACATCGCGGGTAGTACCAGCGATTTCCGAGGTAATAGCCGCCTCACGACCAGCTAAAGTATTGAGAAGAGTGGATTTTCCAACGTTTGGAGCCCCCAGGATAGCGACCTCGAACCCGTCGCGAATTCGCTCGGCCACTGCCACGCCCGCAATCTCGGTCTGCAACGCGGAAATAACACCAAGCAGCAATTCGCGCACCTCTGGTCCAACATCCACGGGCACGTCTTCATCGGCGAAATCAATGGTCACTTCCAACAACGCCGCCGCGCGCAACAAATCTGCGCGCCACCGCTCCACCAGATCCCCCAACGCGCCGGAAAGAACGCGCAAGGCCTGTGCCCGTTGCGCCTCGGTTTCGGCGTCAATCAGATCTGCAAGCCCCTCAACCTGCGCCAGATCCATCCGGTCGTTTTCAAGGGCACGGCGGGTATACTCACCCGGCTCCGCCATTCGCGCCAGCCCGGTCGCCTCTATCGCGGTCAAAATCGATCGGATGCCTGCCGGGCTGCCGTGGGTATGCAATTCGACCACATCCTCGCCAGTGAAGCTGTTTGGGGCCGCAAAACGCACGACAAGGCCGCTATCAAGGTGAACGCCCCGCCCATCGCGGAAGATTCGCAATCGCGCCATGCCAATTCCGGGCAGGTCACCGGCAAGCAGAGTGGCCACCTGATCAGCCTCAGGGCCGGATATTCGTATCACGGCAACGCCCGCTTTACCCGGCGCGGTGGCCAGTGCGTAGATCGTTTCCATCAAACGGACTCCGTCTCAAGCGTCAACTGTTCATTGAATCGAAGAAATCGGAATTTGTCTTGGTCTGCTTCAGCTTCGAGATCAGGAACTCGATGGCATCCGTTGTTCCCATCGGGTTCAGGATACGCCGCAGCAGGAACGTCTTTTGCAGATCGCCCTTGTCGACCAGAAGTTCCTCTTTCCGGGTGCCGGACTTGAGGATGTCCATCGCCGGGAACACGCGTTTGTCGGCCACTTTGCGATCCAGCACGATCTCGGAGTTGCCGGTGCCCTTGAATTCCTCAAAGATCACCTCGTCCATCCGGCTGCCGGTATCGATCAGAGCGGTGGCGATGATGGTGAGCGACCCGCCCTCCTCGATGTTCCGCGCGGCACCAAAGAACCGCTTTGGACGTTGCAGTGCGTTGGCATCGACACCACCGGTCAGAACCTTGCCCGAGGACGGAACAACCGTGTTGAAGGCGCGGCCAAGGCGGGTGATGGAATCCAGCAGGATGACAACATCGCGCTTGTGTTCGACCAGCCGCTTGGCCTTTTCGATCACCATTTCGGCCACCGCAACGTGCCGGGTTGCCGGTTCGTCAAAGGTCGAGGATACAACCTCGCCTTTAACCGAGCGCTGCATGTCCGTCACTTCCTCGGGCCGTTCGTCGATCAACAGCACGATCAGGTAACATTCCGGGTGGTTCTGTTCGATCGAGTGGGCGATATTCTGCAACAGCACCGTCTTACCCGTCCGCGGCGGTGCCACGATCAGACAGCGCTGGCCTTTGCCGATCGGGGCCACAAGGTCGATGATCCGCGCCGACCGGTCCTTGGTCGTCGGATCGGCGGTTTCCATGTTCATCCGTTCATCGGGATAAAGCGGCGTCAGGTTGTCAAAGTTGATCTTGTGGCGGGCCTGCTCGGGATCCTGAAAATTGATCTTGGTGGCGCTCACCAAACCAAAATAGCGCTCGTTTTCGCGCGGAGCATTTATGACGCCGTCAACCGTGTCCCCAGTGCGCAGCGAATGCTGGCGGATCATCTCGGGCGACACATAGATATCATCAGGACCCGGCAGATAGTTGGCCTCGGGCGAACGCAAAAACCCGAACCCGTCCTGCAAAACCTCAAGCACACCATCGCCGGAGATTTCCCAGCCATCCTCAGCGCGCTCCTTGAGGATCGAAAACATCATGTCGCCCTTGCGCATGGTCGACGCGTTCTCGATCTCCAGTTCCTCGGCCATCGCCAGCAGGTCTTTGGGGGATTTGGCCTTGAGGTCAGCCAGGTTCAATTGCTCAATTGTCATGATGATAATCTCGTCGCTAGCATGGCATTGCCTCAGGCGGCAGGCCAGGGAAGTCGTTTTCAGAGGGAAACAGCAAAGGCCGGACGGCCCCGTTGATCCGCGAAATAAGGCGCGCTGGCGGCCAAGTCAACCGCGCTTAGCCAAAGGGGCGTGCAATGACCGAGACAACGATGATGATCAGCAACAGCGTCGGCACCTCGTTCATAAACCGATAGGTGCGGCCGGTGCGGGTGTTTTCGCCTTTGGCAAGCTCTTTGCGGCGCAAGGCCAGCCAGTGATGAAACCAGGTCATGCCCAAAACGGCCGCGGCCTTGGTCCAGGGCCAGAGATCCCCCCAATAGACGACGCCCGGCGTAAACACGAGCGCAAGGCCAAACAGCCAGGTCGCTATCATCGCCGGGTTCATGATCGCCCGCAGTAGCCGGTACTCCATTGTCTGAAACAATGCGTCGGTTTCGCTGCCCGCGTCGATCCGCTCGGCGTGATAGACAAACAGTCGGGGCAGATAGAACAGGCCAGCCATCCAGGCAATGACCGAGATGACATGCAGGCTTTTGGTCCAGGGATAGGCCATCGCCAGATATTCACCGATCATGTCACGCTCCTTTGCCTGTCTCTCTTCAATAATAAATATTTAAGAAAGAAAAGATGTTGTTGTTGTTGGGCCTCTGGATAACAGGGATAAGTCGGTTTGACCGAAAATATACACAGATCTGCCCACAACGTTCCGAAATGCCAGCATCACGAGGGACAGGCCTGAGGAACAGATTAAATCTTTTCTTTACAGGGGTTAATGCCAGAACCCCTGTGTATGAAATCGCAGATCGCATTGGATAACTGTCTTGGCACCGCGGTTCTCAACGGTCCTCTGTGTATGGTTGATCCCCAAGGGTAACTTGCGGGTGAATCCTTGATAATCCGACCAACATCCTTGGATTTCGGGAAAGCCCCTCGTTATACAGAGTCCAGTCCCGGGGTTTTCCCGTGACTTGTTCATAGAGTTATCCAATGACCGCCCTCATCCTGGCCTCTGCATCCGAGATCCGGCAAACCCTGCTCAGGCAGGCCGGTATCCCGTTCAAGGCCCACGCCGCCAGAATTGACGAAGCGACGATAACCGCCGCGATGTCCGACGAAGGCGGCACCGCGCGCGATATTGCCGATGCCTTGGCCGAATTCAAAGCCCGAAAAATCGCCGCCAAGCATCCCGACGCCATGGTTATCGGGTGCGATCAGGTTTTAGAGTTTCGCGGCAATCTGCTGTCAAAACCCACCGGGCTGGAGGATGCGATTTCGCAACTGATCATGCTGCGCGGGCAGCAACACAAGCTGCTTTCGGCGATCGTCGTCTACGAAAACGGTGAACCTATCTGGCGCCATGTCGGGCAGGTGCGGTTGCTGATGCGCGATCTCAGCGATGATTACATCGCCAAATACATGAGCCGGAATTGGCCGGGAATCGCTGATTCGGTGGGCAGTTACAAACTGGAACAGGAAGGATCACGGCTGTTCAGTCGCATCGAAGGAGATTACTTTACGGTTCTGGGTTTGCCGCTGCTTGAGCTGGTCGGCTTTTTGACCCAACGGGGGGTAATCGAAGGATGACCGAAAAGCTGCTGCTTGCCGGAGTTATCGGAGACCCGATTGCCCATAGCCGGTCACCGCGCCTGCATGGTCACTGGCTGAAACGCTATGGCATTAACGGACATTACGTGCCGTTGCATGTTACCCGCGAAACGCTGCATGATACGCTGCGCCTGTTGCCCGAGCTTGGCTTTTCCGGTGTCAACGTCACGATCCCGCACAAGGAAACGGTGCTGCAAATCGCCGATAGCGTGACCGATCGCGCGGCGCTGATCGGGGCGGCCAACACGTTGACCTTTACCGCCAATGACAGGCTTCAGGCCGATAACACCGATGGCGCGGGCTTTATCGAAAACGTGAAACAATACACCCCCGGCTGGAGCGCCGCCGAAGGCCCGGCGCTGGTCTTGGGGGCTGGCGGGGCTGCGCGTGCGATCACCTGCACGCTGTTGGGGGAGGGATGCCCGAAAATCTTCCTTGTAAACCGCACCCGCGCCCGGGCAGAAGCCCTGCAACAGAATTTCGGGGCCCGTGTCCAGGTGATGGATTGGACCCGCATTCCCGAAATGCTGGATGAAACCGCCCTGCTGGTCAACACGACGTCCTTGGGGATGTCCGGCGGTCAGCCGCTGCATATCAATCTGGATAGGCTGCATTCGCAAACGGTGGTCGCGGATATCGTCTACACGCCGCTGGAAACCGATTTGTTGCGCGATGCGGCCGAGATCGGCTGCCATACGATAGACGGTCTTGGTATGCTGCTGCATCAGGCGGCCCCCGGGTTCGAGCGCTGGTTCGGAAAAACGCCCGAGGTCGATGATGAGCTACGCGCGGCGGTGTTGGCACAATGAGCTTTGTTCTTGGGCTGACCGGGTCCATCGGCATGGGCAAATCCACCACATCCGGGTTTTTCCGTGAGGCGGGCGTGCCGGTTTGGGATGCCGATGCCGCGGTACATCGCCTTTACGCATCCGGTGGCCCTGCGGGACCGATGATTGCGCAGATCTGCCCCAACGCCGTGAAAGATGGGGCCGTAGACCGTGCAGAGCTAAAGACCTGGATCAATCGCGACCCCACGGCGCTTTCGCAGATCGAGGCCATTGTTCACCCGCTGGTTGCGCAGGATCGTGCCGCATTCCTGGCCGACAATGCGGCCGCGCCTCTGGTGGTGCTCGACATTCCGCTTTTGTTTGAAACCGGTGCGGTCGATCAGATGGATGCGGTTTTGGTCGTGTCGGTAGATGCGACCGAGCAGCGCCGGCGCGTGATGGAGCGCCCCGGCATGACCGAAAAAACCTTTGCAGCCATTCTTGCCCGACAGGTGCCGGATGCAGAAAAAAGACAACGGGCAGACTATGTTATCGAAACCTACGACATAGGCGTTGCCCGGTTCAAGGTGAACGCCTTGATTGAAAACCTGACGAAAGGCCCGTGATGCGAGAGATCGTTCTGGACACCGAAACCACCGGGTTTGAACCCTCTGAAGGCGACCGGATCGTCGAAATCGGTTGCGTCGAGTTGTTCAATCATTTGCCGACGGGGCGGGTTTACCATCAATATATCAACCCCGAACGCGCGATGCCCGAAGCGGCTTTTGCGGTGCATGGCTTGGGCGATGAATTTTTACGTGACCATCCGGTTTTTCGGGACATCGCGCAGGATTTTCTGGACTTCATCGGCGATGGGCAATTGGTCATCCACAACGCCAGTTTCGACATGAAATTCTTGAACGCAGAGCTTGGATGGGCCGGGAAACCGATCCTTTCGATGTCTCAGTCTCTGGATACTCTGGCCATCGCCCGGCGTAAATTTCCCGGCTCGCCCGCATCGCTCGACGCGCTTTGCCGCCGGTTTGGAATTGACAACTCTGCCCGCGAAAAACACGGCGCTCTGCTCGATTCCGAGATCCTGGCAGAGGTTTATCTGGAATTGATTGGGGGCCGGCAACCCGATTTTGCGCTGAATACGCAAGGTCAAAGCGCCAGCCAGGGCCAGGATACCAAATCCTGGCGTCCGCGTCCGCGCCCTGCCCCACTTCCCGCCCGTCTGACGGAAAACGAAGCCGCCGCCCATGATAAATTCATTAAAGATCTGGGCGACGGCGCTGTCTGGAAAACGCTTTAAGCGTCAGCGTGTGGTTTGGCCTGCGCGCGGCGGGCCAGATCGGTGCGATAGACCTGCACGAAATCCACGTTGTCGAGGTTCAGCGACGGGAACCCACCATCGCGGGTCACATCCGAGACAATGCGGCGGATAAAGGGAAACAGCATCCGCGGGCATTCGATATGCAGGAACGGGTGCAGCTGCTCGGGCTTGACGTTCTCGATCGAGAAAATCCCGGCATATTCCATTTCGATCAGGAAAATCTGCTGGTTGTCTTCCTTGGTTTTGCTGTCGATCTTCAGTTTGACGATAACATCATACTGATTATCGCTCGGCCGCTTGCGCCCCTCGACACCGATCTGCAATTGCACCTCTGGCTGCGCATTGCCCTGCACGCCCTTTTGGGCGGCAATGTTCTCGAACGACAGATCGCGGATGAACTGCCCCAGGATCTGCATTTTCGGCATTACCGGCACATCGGGTGCGGCGGCGGTTTCTTCAGGGGCGTCGGCCCCGTTTTCTTCGGCCATGAGGCTCTCCAATAATTCTCACTCGACGCGCGGTTTATCAGACCCGTCTGGTAGCCTCAATGCCGGGTCAAGCCGGAAGGCGGCCTGTTTGGATCATCCTCCACCTCATAATCGCCATCGATGACGGTTTCGCCCGGATCCGTGGTCCATTGCGCCTGCCCGGCCACAACCGAATTGACCTGAATGCGCTTGCCGATCTCTCGCATCACAAACTTGCGAAATGCGGGGATCAGCAGGGCAAAACCCAGCGCATCGGTAAAAAAACCCGGCGTCAAAAGCAGCGCGCCGGAAAACAGGATCATCGCGCCATGGGCGAGTGGCTCGGTCGGGTCGTTCAGATCATTGAAACTGCGTTGCAGATTCGCCAGAGCCCGCGCGCCCTGCGACCGGACCATCATGGTGCCCGCAATCGCGGTCAGAACCACGATTGCAAGCGTCGGCCACAGGCCCAACCAGCCGCCGACCTGGATAAAAAGGGCGATCTCGATGATCGGCACGCCGATGAAAAGAAAAAACAGCCACATATCGCACCCTTTCTTGTCAAAGCGCAGGCTTTCATGGCCTTTGCCACATGGACTTGCCCGGCCCTCGTCCCTACATATGTGCCATCGGGTCCGAGATGTAAGCCCATAACATATGAAGAGGTCGCGATGATGATGAACTCATCCCTTTTGCAATTGCTGGTGTTGGTCGGGATCGCGATATTCCTGATTCTCAAGCTGCGCAGCGTGCTGGGAACGCGGGATGGACATGAATCGCAGCCCATGCAGCGGATGGAGCGTACTCGCCCCGACCGCCGCCGCGATTTCGAAGTGATCGAAGGCGGGCCGGATCGCGACATCACCGATCACGTCGAAGACGGCAGCGCCTCGGCCAAGGCATTGGCGGCCATGAAACTGGCCGAAAGCGGGTTTAACGTCTCGGAATTTCTGGGCGGTGCCCGCGGTGCCTATGAGATGATCCTGATGGCCTTTGAAAATGGCGATGTCGAAGGTTTGCGCCCGTTCCTGGCCGATGATGTCATGGAAACATTCGAGCAGGTGATTGCCGACCGTGAGGCCCAGGGTCTGACGATTGATGCAAGTTTTGCCGGCGTCCGGGAATTGGCCCTGCAGGAAGCCGAGTTTGATCGCGACAGCGGCGACGCACAGCTTACGGTTCGTTTCGTGGCCGAACTGACCTCGGCGGTGCGCAATGCCGCTGGCGAGGTTGTGGAGGGCGATCCGAACGCGATCAAGCGGCAGCGCGACGTCTGGACCTTTGCCCGCCAGATGGGCAGCAACAATCCCAACTGGGTCCTGGTGGCCACCGGCGGATGATCCATGCGCGGCGGGCTGATAGCATTCCTGTTTTCGGCCCTTGCCGCAGTTGGGGCCGAGGCCATGGCCCAGGTTGACGCCGAAATCCTCGGCTTTGACGATCTCGACGGGTGGGCCGATGATGACCACGAGGCCGCGCTGGATGTGTTCCGCAACACCTGCCCCGATATGGCTGAGGGCGAATGGTCAAGGCTCTGTGCACTGGCGGATCAGGGCCCGAATGCACGTACGTTTTTCGAGCTGTTCTTTCGCCCGGTGATGTTCGGCGGACCTGATCCCGCGCTCTTTACCGGCTATTTCGAGCCTGAGCTTGAGGGGTCGCGGGTGCGCACCGACCGCTTTCGGTTCCCTGTCTACCGGTTGCCGCCCGAGGTGTCCGGCCTGTGGCGCACGCGGCGCGAGATCGAGGAAAGCGGCGTGCTGGAGGGGCGCGGGCTTGAGATTGCCTGGGTCGACGATTCGGTTGAGCTGTTTTTCCTGCAGATCCAGGGCTCGGGTCGGATCCGCCTTGCCGACGGCTCGGTGGTCCGTGTGGGATATGGCGGGCGCAATGGGCGGGAGTACCGTTCGGTCGGACAGGAGCTTGTCCGGCGCGGCATCTACCAGCCGCATCAGGTTTCGGCCCAGGTGATCGGGAACTGGGTGCGCCGCAATCCTGATCAGGGCCGCGAATTGCTCTATGCCAATCCGTCCTATGTGTTTTTTCGAGAAATCAGCACCCGCAGCCCCGAAGACGGGCCCTTGGGTGCGATGAACCGGTCCATCACCACGATGCGAACAATTGCGGTAGATCCCGAATATACGCCCCTTGGCGCGCCGGTCTGGATCGAAAAAGACGGGCAGACGCCCCTGCGACGCCTGATGATCGCGCAGGATACAGGCTCGGCCATTCAGGGACCGCAGCGCGCCGATATCTTCTATGGCACGGGCGATGCGGCAGGTCTGGAGGCGGGCCGTATCCGCGATCCGGGGCGGATGATTGTTCTTCTGCCGATCGAGATTGCCAATCTGGCCGTGCCGGGGGCCTGACCATGGCCCGTCGTCCGCCAAGAACGCTGAGCCAGGAAGAGCGCAGGCTTTGGACTGCCGTGGCCCGAACGGTTGCCCCCGCACGCCCAATGAAACCGGCTTTTTCGGAGGAGACCAAGGCAAGCCAAGCCGCACCCAAGCGCAAGCAAAGCTTTGAGGTGCAGGATTTCCGCATTGGCGAAACAGCCCGCGATATGGCCCCGGGCAGTCAACTGGCCCCGTCCATTTCGGACCGGTTGGCGCATGCTCCGGTCCAGATGGATCATGCAACGCATAAAAAAATGCTGCGCGGCAAGCTGAAGCCCGAGGGGCGCATTGACCTGCATGATATGACCCTGGCACAGGCGCATCCTGTGTTGATCCGGTTTATCCAATCCGCCCATGATGAAGGCAAACGGCTGGTTCTGGTCATCACCGGCAAGGGCAAAGACCGTGATGATCCCGGCCCGATCCCGATCCGGCGCGGGGTGCTGAAACATCAGGTGCCGGGCTGGCTGCATTCCCCGCCCCTGGGGCGTGTTGTCATGGATGTCCGCGAAGCACATTTGCGTCATGGCGGAATCGGAGCCTATTACGTCTATCTACGCCGGTCGCGATAGGCTGGCCCGCGCCCGTACCAAGCCCACAGACAGCAGGACCGACGCGATGACAAACCAAAGGGCAATGCCCGCCATCTGCGTTGGAAAGCTCACGCCCGCGTCAATCAGCAGGCCAGTAATCGCCGGGCCGATCGCCGATCCAAACACCATGGCCGCTGTTGCAATCGCCTTGATGCCGCCAATATTTCTGGTGCCGTAGAATTCGGCCCAGAAGGCCGATGGCAATGTCGCATTGGCCCCTGACGTGATCGCAATGAGGGCAAAGGCAATCGCCGCGCCGCCAAGCCCCCCGGCGTTTGCCATGACGAGAAACCCTACAGCGATGGGAAGCTGGAAGAACGGCATCAGCCGTGCGGTGCCGATCCGGTCAATCGCCCATCCCGAGATCACCATAAACAGGGTGGAAATCACCGTGTAGACGGGAAAAAGCGCCACCAGAGAAACATGACTCCACCCCTTGATCTCGGCCAGATGCACCTGCTGAAAAAATAGCGCCGTGACAAAGGCGGACGGGCCAAGAATGGCTGGCAGCATGAACCAGAACAGCGGATGGCGCAGCATCTGGCCCCGTGTCCAGTGGCGGTTTTCCATGCCGGTGGTGTTATCGGTCTCGGCATGTGATTGCGGCGTGCGTTCGCGGCGCAGCAAACGGTGCATGACGGGCACGATCAGCAAGATGAAACCCGCCGCCGCCACCCAAAGCGACCGCCAGCCGGCAAACGCCATGGCCCAGACAAACAAGAGCGGCAGCAAAGCCTCGGCCACGGAAAACCCTGCCCCCGCGATCGACAGCGCGCGGCCGCGTGTGGCAACAAACCACCGCGCCATGGCGACGGTCGCGATATGGCTGGTCATGCCCTGCCCGGTCAGCCGCAACAGAAAGATTGAAATCGGTAGAAGCCAGGCCCAGGGATTGAGCGCCATGATCAGCGCGGCCGCCGACAGCCCAAGCAACACCACCAGGCCAAGGTAACGGACCCGGAATCTGTCGGTCAGGGCACCCGACCACAGCATGACCACGGCAGAGGCCGCCGTGCCAAGCGCATAGATCAGGCCCCACTGACCATTGCTGAGCGAAAACTCCGCCATGATCTGGCCGGCAAAGATCGAGATGAAAAAGGTCTGCCCAAAGCTTGAGGTAAAGGCCAAAAGCCCGCCGGCGAACAAAAAGGCCGCATTGGCGCGCAGGAAGGCGGTGAAACCTGTCATTGAAGGGCCGGGGTCAACAAGATCTGCGTCGCGTTTCGGATCGTTAGAACCGTGCCGGGCAACAGGCCAACGGGATTTTCCGCATGTGCCGTGCCAAACTCCGGCAAACCGCCAAGCAGCCCGATCAGAGATGGCGATGTGGCAAAGGTCGAATGGTTCGCCCAGTCGCCGGGCCCGCCGTCAAAGGCCGACAGGTCAATCATGGTGATATCAAATTCGGCCACATCCTCGACCGTGCCAAGCGTGCCCAACCGGTTCTCACGTCCCGTGATCCCGGCGGCCAGACGCAGCGCCCGATCCTGGCGCGAGGTGAAAATAACGAAGGGTTGGGGCAAGGGTTCCAGCACGCGGGCCTGGGTCTGAAACACCTCGATGTCGATATCGGGTGAGATCAGCACCACACCGGACAGATCCCGCAGCACCGCGTCATCGCCCGAAATGCGAATCTGGCGCAGGGTTTCCATGGTCAGAAACGCGCCGACGGAATGACCGACCAGCAATATCCGGTCCGCGCCTGCGGCCGAAAGATCCCGCAGGAATGCCTCCAGCGCATCGCGCGAGAAGGTGGCGCTTTCGCGGTCGAACACGTAGCCAAAGGGCTGCCCCGCACTGGGCCAGGAAAAATGCGCGACAATCCCCGGCGTGTCATAATCATGCGCCAGCTGCGCGACGCGAAACAGGCCCGAGGCAAAGTTGTTGTTATAGCCGTGAACAAAGACCACGACCTCACGATCATCGGGCGGCAGGGCGCGCAATTCCCGCGCGATATCGGCACGGAACCCGGCATCGCTGGTATAGCGATCCGCACGCGACACGCCGAAATCTCGGTTCGGATCAAACTGCCCGCGCGGCCACGAAATCTCTCCCACTTCGCGGTCAGGCGGGATCGAGACCTCGAACCGGGTATATTCCACCTCGGCGCTGCGGCCCGCCGTAAATCGCTGATCCTCAAAGGCGCGATTGGTGGCAACGAATACGGTGCGCGAGGCGGCCACCTCGGTGCCGTCCCTCACCATGGCAATTCGTGGCGGCCCGGCGCAGGCGGCAAGCAGGAATGCCAGGGCTATCAGCGTGGGGCGAATCATGAGGGCAGGGGCCGGAAATAAGCGGTGTCTCAGCCGCTATAGCACATAGCGCCCGAGATCCGCCGATTTCATCAGCGCGCCCAGGTTATCCTCGACAAACGCGGCATCCACAATCACCGCATCGCCACCCCGGTCGGGCGCGGTAAAGCTCAGCTCCTCGAACACCCGTTCCATCACGGTATAAAGCCTGCGGGCACCGATATTTTCGACGCTCTGGTTCACTTCCGCCGCAATATTGGCCAGCGCCGCGATGCCGTCATCGGTGAAGCTTACCTCCACTTCTTCGGTTGCCATCAGCGCCGAATATTGCCGGGTCAGGGCATTGTCGGTTTCGGTAAGGATGCGCACGAAATCTTCTTCCGTCAGGGCGCGCAGCTCGACCCGGATGGGCAAACGCCCCTGAAGTTCCGGCAGCAGGTCCGACGGCTTGGCGATATGAAACGCGCCCGAAGCAATGAACAGGATGTGATCGGTCTGAATCGGTCCGTATTTGGTGGAAACAGTCGTTCCCTCGATCAATGGCAGCAGGTCGCGTTGCACGCCTTCGCGGCTGACATCGGCCCCCCGCGCATCCGATCTGGCACAGACCTTGTCGATCTCATCCAGAAACACGATACCGTTTTGTTCAACCGCCTCCAGCGCCGCCTTGGTCACCTTTTCATCATCCAGGAGTTTGTCAGCCTCTTCCCCGATCAGCACGTCATAGCTGTCGCGCACTTTCAGTTTGCGCCGCGTTGTGCGCCCGCCAAAGGCTTTGCCGAACATGTCGCCCAGGTTCATCATGCCCATGTTCTGACCCGGCTGACCGGGGATCTCGAACATGCTCATCGGATTGGCGGTGTCGGCCATTTC
>CAXBGQ010000021.1:0-17710 GCA_963975135.1 uncultured Nioella sp.
GGCCCAGGCCGATACCCTGCCCGCCCGCGACACGCCCGACGAGACCGGCCCGACCCAGGCCCGCATCCTCGCCGTGACCGCAACCGACCATAAGGCGACGCTCGCCTATATCCGGCGCCGCATCGGCGCTACCACACGCCCGCTGACCAGCTATTTCGCGCAAGTGTCCAACACCGCCGCCATCGCGCTGATTGCCGAGGCACAGCGCGCCGCCGCAGCGCAGGCCCTGATCGGGCACCCACTGGAGGCCATGCCGCTATTATCGGCTGTCGCCCCGTTCAAAGCCGGCGGGCGCGGCGGCACCCAGAATTACACCGACATTCCGGCAGGGCCTCTGTCGATCCGCAATATCGCCGATCTCTATATTTATCCGAACCGACTGCAAATCCTGTCCGCCACCGGGGCCGATATCGCCGATTGGCTGGAACGCAGCGCCTGTGCGTTTCACCAGATCACATCGGGCAGCAGCGACCAGCTGCTGATCGACCACCGCTTTGCCAGCTACAATTTCGACGTTATGACCGGGTTGAGCTACGTCATCGACCCGACCGAACCTGCCCGCTTTTCGCCGGGTGGGGAGGACAGGTTTGAAACCCCGGGCCGGATCCGGGACCTGTGCTATCAGGATCGCGCCGTTGAGCCAGGCGACCGGTTTCTTGTCGCCACCAACAGCTATCGCGCGGCGGGCGGCGGCCATTTCATGGCTCCGCCCCGGTGCGACATGGTGCTGGACCCGCATCTGACGGTGCAGGATGTGCTGATCGCCCATGTCGCGGCACATGTGCCGATCACACCGGAGCCGCTTGCAACCTGGCGGTTCGCCGATCTGGGCGGCACGTCGGTCATTGTCGAGACCGGCCGCGGTGCCCGGATGCAGGATGCCGAACTTGAGCGTCTGGGGCTTGATCCCGCCGGATACAGCCCCGAAGGCTTTGCCAGATTCACCAAGGTTCTGTAGGCACCGCGCGCGCCTGTTGCATCGCGGCCGCGATTGCGGGTGGCCCCGTGCCGATACGCCAGGCGGTAAAATCCGCGCTCTTGCGCGCCCTGCCGCGATCACCTACATGACGGGGTGAGAGGTTGGCGCGGGCAGGCGCCTCGCCAACCTGGTCAGATCCGGAAGGAAGCAGCCATAACGAGCCCCGCTTGGGTCGTTGTCCAGCCTCTCACCACCGTCGCGCTTTTGTGCAACAAACGCGACGCCCGGCAGGTGGCGAATGCCGCCGAAAGGGTCCAGCGCCCTTGGCCGCGACATTTCTTGACAATCTCGTCCGAAAAAGCGGACAAACCTGTCAGGTTTTGCACTGTGCGATCCCGATCCCCCGAAGGAGGTTTTTTGGAGAAAGTGGCACCCTTCCAGGCCGACAAGGGTATAACTCACGCCGTTTCCGCCCGACCAGCGAGACCCGCGCGGCCCATCGGCCAGCGCTTATTATCGCCTTGCTTCGGGACATCCAAAATTGACTGATCTCACACTGAAAGACCTCGGCTGGTCGCCCTTCTTTGCGGCGCAGACCGACACTGAAACCCCTGATAATGCCGCCCGAATCGCCACGGTCGCCCGCGACCGGATTGGCGCGCTGACGCCACAGGGCCCCATCACATTGCGCACACCCGGATCGACCGGCGATTATGCCGTTGGCGATTGGGTGCTGACGACGCCGGACGGCACCGCGGTAGACCGGCTGCTGGACCGGCAGACCAGTCTGAAACGCCGCGCGGCGGGCCATAATGTCGAAGCACAGCTGATCGCCGCCAATGTCCAGACCTTTGGCATCGTCACCTCCTGCAATGCCGATTTCAACCCGGCCCGGCTGGAGCGCTATCTTGCGCTGGCCGCCAGCGCCGGGTGCCTGCCGCTGGTGATCCTGACCAAGGCCGATCTGTGCGACGATCCGCGCGACTATGCGCGCCGGGCCGAACGGCTGTCGCCGCTGGTCACCGCGATCACGCTCAACGCCACCGACCCGGGTGAGATCGACGCCCTCGCCCCGTGGTGCAGGGACGGCCAGACGCTTGTGTTGGCGGGATCGTCCGGGGTCGGGAAATCGACCCTGTCCAATCTGCTGACCGGCGGCGACGCGGCCACGCAGGGCATTCGCGAGGATGATGCCAAGGGCCGCCATACCACCACATCGCGCGATCTGGCCCGCACGCTATTCGGCGGCTGGCTGATCGACACGCCCGGTATGCGGTCGCTGCCGCTGACCGATGTGGCCGATGGGATCGAGGCCGTGTTCGAGGATATGGAGGCGCTGGCGACGGCCTGCAAATTCTCCGATTGCGCGCATGATACCGAACCAGGTTGCGCCATTCAGGCGGCCATCGCCGCCGGAGATCTGGATTCGGATCGTCTGGCCCGCTGGCAGAAACTGAAACGCGAGGATGCGCATAATTCGGCCGCCCTGCACGAAGCGCGGGCGCGCGATAAATCGCTGCACAAGATGTATCGCGGCGCGCAATCGGCCAAGAAGGGCCGCACCGGGCGTTAAGTTTTGGCAGGCGCAAGGGCCCAGGCCATCTGCGCCTCCGTTTCAACCGCACAGGCCCGCGCCGCGCGCAGCCGGGTCAATGCGGCGCGCCCGTCCTCGCCCGCCTCGACCATCAGCCGCAGAACCGCCATCCCCGACCGACCGCAACCGCCATAGCAATGCACCAGCACGCGCCCGCCACTGCCCAGGATACCGCCCGCCAGAACCGAAACCGCAGGCCAATTCGCTGCCACCCCGGCCCCTGGCGCGCCGAAATCGACAATCGGCAGGTGCCGCCAGCCGATGCCATGCCGCGCCAGATCCTCGCCCAGATGGCCCGCGCCGTGGCCGGTCATCTCGGGCAGGGTTGTCATGCTGAGCACCAGATCGGGCCGCCAGTGCAGCAGCACATCCAGATCCCGCGCGTAGGCCGCATGTCGTCCGGGCAGCGGGCAAAGGCCGATCACCCCGCCGCCTGCAGGCAGATCGTGAATGGCAAAACCGGTGTTCAAACCGGCACCCTCGCGGCGTAGAGAAATACCCCCGCGATCGCCGGCAAAATGACCTGACCCACCACCAGCAATATCCAGATCAACCCCTGCCGCATTTTCGCCCCCTTGTCCGGGGCCGAGCCTATCGCAGACCGGCCCCGGTGCCAAAGCTCTTAGACCGCACCGCCCTGCACCACCTGGCCGGGATGCGCGCGCGCCCAGTCCGACAGAAACTCAGCGATGCCCGGATCGCCCGCGCCATCAGCCGCCCTTGCGGGCAGGGCGACACCCTGTTCCAGCGCCAGCCGCAAACAGCCGATATGGTCGCGTCCGGCGCGTTCGGGGCAGTTTTCCGAACCGTGGATGATGGTCGACAAAAGCGTGCCGCCATAGCCGTTGACATGGCCGAGATCGGGCTTGAGCGCCAGGAAATAGGCCAGCCTGTCGGGCAACCCCTCCCACCCCGCCAGTTGCACCGGCGTCAGCCCCTCATCGTCGGGGCGGTCATATTCGGCCCCCATCGCAACCAGCCGTTTTACATGTGCCATCTTGCCCGGCAGATGCAGGATCAGCCGCACGATGTTGCGATAGGCCTCGGGCAGTTTGGCGGGGTCCAGATATGTTCCCGCCGGAACCTTACCATCGGCGGCCATCGCCAGCAGACGTTCCTGCCGCGTCAGATCGGGCACATCGCCCGCCGCCTCGATGGCGCGCGCCAGATCGGCATTTCCGAACACGCGCGCATATCCATAGGCCGAGGCACCCTGATAGCCTCGCCCCGGATCGGCCCCGGCCGCAAGCAACATTGCAATCATCCGCGCATCGCACATCCGTCTGGCGGCCTGATGCAGGGCTGGCATGACCCAGGGGGCTTCGCCGCCCACGACCGCATCGTTGAAATCATCGACCCGCGCGCCGTGATCCAGCAGCATTTGCACCGCGTCGTGATCGTGGAAATCCATCGCCCTGAGCAGCGCGTTGGTGCCCTTTGGGTCCGCCCCGGCCTTGAGCAACATGCGCAACCCGTCGTGATGGCCAAGCTCGGTCGCGTGATAAAGCGATTCGCCATCATTCGGGTCGGCCCCCTGATCCAGCAACCACTGGCCCAGAACCATGTTATCGGCATGCCCGATAGCACCGTAGAGCGCTGACAGTTGATGCGAGTTATCCGGGGCGACCGCGCAGCTGTCATTCACCGAAGCGCCATGGTCCACCAGCATTTCGGCAATCGCGATCATATCGGCGGCGCGTTCGGGCACCGCGCGGATGCGTTTGGAAAAGGCCAGATGCAGGATCGGGCGGCGCGGGCCCGCATCGCGCGTGGCCAGCCCTGGATCCTCGGCCAGCATCCGCGCCACCGCGTCCTTTTCCAAAAGCGCCACCTGAAGCGCAAAGAGCCCCTCGGCCAGATCCGGCGTTTCCGCCAGCAACCGGTCCACAACCGCATTCCGCCCCTGCGCCAGCGCCAGTTTCAGGCGCTGCTGTTTTCCGGCGCGGTCCAGACCCTGCGCCGCCACCATCTGTTTCAGCACCGGCCAGGAGGCGAAACTGTTTTCCTGCGCGATCACATGCAGGAAATCGGCGTGTTTCAGATCGCCGCCTTCGGGGCGCGGCGGATGGGTGGCGACGCGCGCCAATGCGGGCTTGTCACCGGCCTCATAGGCCTTCTTCAGCGCCTTGGCATCACGGCGCAATTTATCCAGGGAATTCGTCATCGGCTTACCTCAATCATCGCCCGCGATCCGCTGGTCGGGCAAAGGTCAAACCGAATGGAATGTCCGTCGTGATGAGGGGATGCCAGCAGCAGCTTTCCGCGGATCTGGATGCCTTGCCCCGAAGGCAGGCCGACCATAGGCCGGGTTCGCGATGAGGTCAAACCGGGTCATTGCTTTGGGATCCACCGCCGCCCAAGCCGGGTTGTTGCAGGGCCCGTGCCGCACTAGAACGGTAACCGGACCACTGATCAAACAGGATGCCCATGACCGACAGCCCCGACACCGGATATCAGGTTCTGGCCCGCAAATACCGGCCCGCCAGCTTTGCCGACCTCATCGGGCAGGAGGCGATGGTCCGCACCCTGAAAAACGCCTTCGACGCCGACCGCATCGCGCAGGCCTTCATCCTCACCGGCATTCGCGGCACCGGCAAGACCACGACGGCGCGGATCATCGCCAAGGGGCTGAACTGTGTCGGTGCCGATGGCGCGGGCGGACCCACCACCGAGCCCTGCGGCAGCTGCCGGAACTGCACCGCCATCATGGCCGGTCAGCATGTCGATGTGATCGAGATGGACGGTGCCTCGCAGACCAAGATCGACGATATCCGGTCAAACGTTCTGGACTCGGTGCATTACGCGCCCGCCACCGCGCGGTTCAAGGTCTATATCATCGACGAGGTGCACATGCTGTCGACCAGCGCTTTCAACGCGCTGCTCAAGACGCTGGAGGAACCCCCGGCCCATGTGAAATTCATCTTCGCCACCACCGAGATCCGCAAGGTTCCGGTCACGGTCCTTTCACGCTGCCAGCGCTTCGACCTGCGCCGGATCGAGCCCGAGGTGATGATCGCGCATCTGAAATCCATCGCGGCGCTGGAAGCGGCCGAGATTGCCGAGGATGCACTGGCGCTGATCACACGGGCCGCCGAAGGATCGGTGCGCGACGCGATGAGCCTGATGGATCAGGCGATTTCGCATGGGGCCGGCGAAACCACCGCCGATCAGGTCCGCGCCATGCTGGGGCTGGCCGATCGCGGCCGGGTCATGGATCTTTTCGACAAGATCATGTCGGGCGATGCAGCGGGCGCATTGGATGAGCTCGGCAGCCAATATGCCGACGGGGCCGACCCGATGGCGGTGCTGCGCGATCTGGCCGAAATCACCCATTGGCTGAGCGTTATCAACATCACGCCCGACGCCGCCAACGACCCCACCATCAGCCCCGATGAACGCACCCGCGGTCAGGCTCTGGCCGAAAAGCTGTCGATGCGAGTGCTGGCGCGCACCTGGCAGATGCTGCTGAAGGCGCTGGAAGAGGTGGCATTGGCCCCGAACGCGATGATGGCCGCCGAAATGGCGGTGATCCGCCTGACCCACGTGGCCGACATGCCGCCGCCCGAGGATCTGCTGCGCAAGTTGCAGGGCATGACCCCGCCCGCGCCCACATCCGCCCCCGCCGCGCCGCAAAACCCCGGCGGCAGTTCAGCGCCCCGCGCCCTGACCCCGCGCGGCCCCTCGGGCGGTGCAGCCCCGGCATTGGCTCCCGAAACGGACACCGCACTGGCGCATTACGCGACATTTGACAAGGTGGTCTCGCTGATCGAATCGAACCGCGACATCAAGCTGCTGGTCGAGGTCAAAACCTGCCTTCGCCTGGTCTCTTATGCGCCGGGGCGGATCACCTTCCAGCCCACTGACCGCGCGCCGCAGGATCTGGCGCAGCGCCTGGCCGGCTCGCTGAAGAACTGGACCGGGGTGCGCTGGACGGTGACGCTGGCCAATGAGGGCGGCGGCGAAACACTTGAGGAACAGGACAACGCCAAGGCCCGCGCGCTTGAGGCCGAGGCCTTGGAGCACCCGTTGATGCAGGCGGTCATTGCGACCTTTCCCAAGGCAAAGATCACCGGGATCAGATCGCGTGAGGCAATGGCGATCGAGGCCGCCGTCACGGCCTTGCCCGAGGTTGATGACGAATGGGATCCCTTTGAGGATGAGTGACCACGCGGCCTTGTAGGGGCACACGGTGCCCTGTATCTATTGCAGCAACAGATTTGGATCGAGGAATGACGATATGCTGAAGGGATTGGGCCAGCTTGGCGATATGGCCAAGATCATGAAACAG
Source organism: uncultured Nioella sp. (assembly GCA_963975135.1). Lineage (GTDB taxonomy): Bacteria > Pseudomonadota > Alphaproteobacteria > Rhodobacterales > Rhodobacteraceae > Alterinioella. Next base: position 6,802 of record CAXBGQ010000021.1, read on the forward strand.
GCGCAGGACATGCAGGGCAAAATGGCCGAAATGCAGGAAAACCTGGCCGCGATCACGGTTGAGGGTGAGGCCGGGGCCGGTCTGGTGCGCGCGACAGCCACTGCAAAGGGCGAGCTTACGGCGCTGGAAATTGACCCCTCCATCTTTGATCCGAACGAAAAGGAAGTGGTCGAGGATCTGATCCTGGCCGCGATCAAGGACGCACAGGCCAAGGCTGCCGAGCGCAGTCAACAGGAAATGGCCCGCCTGACTGAAGGGCTCAATTTGCCCGAGGGCATGAAACTGCCCTTCTGACATGTCCAACGCGTCGCGCGACATTGAGGCTTTGATCGAGATCATGGCCAAGCTGCCCGGGCTTGGCCCCCGGTCTGCCCGTCGCGCGGTGCTGCATATGATCAAGAAACGCGCGCTTTTGATGACGCCGCTGGCCGATGTGATGGCAGAGGTCGCGGCGACAGCGCGTGAATGCCTGACCTGCGGCAATATCGGCACTTCCGAGACCTGCGAAATCTGTCAGAGCGGAAAACGCGCCAATGGCCAGATCTGCGTGGTTGAGGATGTCGCAGACCTCTGGGCCATGGAACGGGGCCATGTGTTTTCCGGGCGCTACCACGTATTGGGCGGCACGCTTTCGGCGCTTGATGCGGTCGGGCCGGAAGATTTGCGGATCCCGAACCTGCTGGACCGCGTCGCCCATGAGGGTGTGACCGAAGTGATCCTCGCGCTGAATGCCACCGTCGACGGCCAGACCACCGCCCATTACATTGCAGGTGAACTCGAAGGCCGCGATGTAACCGTGACCTCACTGGCCCAGGGCGTGCCGGTGGGTGGCGAACTCGATTACCTCGACGATGGCACGATCTCGGCTGCGCTGCGCGCCCGCAAGGCGTTCTGACTTCAGTCAAATTGCGCCGCGCCTTCGGCACGGCAAACCGATACTTGGATTGGTGCCCGGCGGTAACGGAACGCACCCCTTAAACCGCCCCCCTTTGGCACGACCGTCGGAGCCTCCGGCGGGAGTATTTTCACAAAGAAGAAGCGACAATTAAATTAAAATTCGCCTTCTTTGCGCATCAAATATCCCGGTGAGCGCGAGGGGCTGGCCCCTCGCTCCTGTCCATGCAACTCAGCGCATCGGTGAAAAAAGCGCGTCGTCCAGCGAGCAATCCTGTGCCACATCGGACCCGCAGGCACGTGGTTCCAGGTCGCGTGTCAGGCAAATCCGCATTTCCTGAACCCGACCGTCACGACACGTCACCGTGACCATCCCATCGCTCAACTGCGGGTTTTCCTCCAGAAACGCCTCTTCGATCACTTCGGCGGGCAGACGCAGGTCGCTTTCCAAGCGCCGAAGCACCTCGGGCCTGTTGATCGCTTCATAAGCCAGGCGGGATTGAGCGTAATAATCCGACGCGGATAGGCCCGAACAGACACCATGCTTGTTCCATTGATACCAGGCCAGACCAGACGATCCCATGATATCGGCCATCGCACCGGTCATGGCCCGCGATGGGTTCCGTTCCGTCGTCGGACAAAAGCTCGGCCAACCCGCCTCGTATTGCGGCCACAGCCCGTGCAGGGTGAAGCCAAAGCCCTGTCCCGGGTCGCATTGCGGCGATCCACGCTGGTCGCCCTCGATCGCGCACCATGTCGGCGTCCAGCTCAGGCTCAGCACGTAATAGTCGAGTTCGCCGGCGCGTTCGCCCTCGGCCCAGGCCGCGCCGACGCTCAGCAGCAATGCCAAAACGGCTCGTATCATTTGCCCTTCCCTCCCGGCTTTATCCTGCTTATATACGCCTCAACCTCCCTTACAATGAGGACACGTCGCGGCCAGACCCGACGAGCCGTTTCCCGGCACAAGGGGGATATGCGAATTTGAAGGAGCCTATGAGATGAACAAACCGATCATGGCCAAAGCCACCGCCGTCTGGCTGGTGGACAATACCACGCTCAGCTTCCGCCAGATCGGCGATTTCTGCGGCCTGCACGAATTGGAAGTGCAGGGCATTGCCGATGGTGATGTTGCGACCGGCGTAAAAGGGTTTGACCCGATTGCGAACAATCAGCTGACCCAGGACGAAATCGACACCGCCGAGAAAGATCCGGGCCACAAGCTGAAGCTCAAATTTAACCCCGCCGCCGTTGGCGAAGAAAAGCGCCGCGGCCCGCGTTATACACCGCTGTCGAAACGTCAGGATCGCCCCGCTTCGATCCTGTGGCTGGTCAAGTTCCACCCCGAGCTGACCGATGGCCAGATCTCCAAGCTGGTCGGTACCACCAAGCCAACCATCCAGGCGATTCGCGAGCGCACGCATTGGAACATCTCCAACATCCAGCCCATCGACCCGGTCGCACTTGGCCTGTGCAAGCAGTCCGAACTGGATGCCGTGGTGCAGAAAGCCGCCGCCAAGATTGCCGCCGAAGGCGGTGGCATGACCGATGATGAACGGCGCAAGCTGGTCTCGACCGAGCAATCGCTTGGCATGGAGGCCGAGCCGCGCATCCCGTCCTCGATTTCCGGGCTTGAAACCTTTTCGCTGTCTGACTCGACGGATGACGAAGATCGCGAACCCGAAAAAGTGCTGGATGCCGACAGCTTCTTCAATCTGCCTGATTCGGATGACGATGAGGACGAACAGCCCTGATTCGACCACCACGGATCCAATCGCACAACACCGCCCCTGCTGCTGCGCGCCGCAGGGGTTTTTTTGAAGCGGGCTGCGTGCTGCGTTAATGCGCCGCCGAGGTCACATTATCCAGCAAGGTGCGCCCGCCATCGACGGTGATCAGCTCGCCGGTTACGAACCCGGCCCCGTCCGAGCACAAAAACTGCACCGCCGCCGCCACTTCGCGCGCCGATCCGATGCGCCCAAGCGGCGTGCATTGCTTGATCTCGCTGCGCAATTCACGGTTGTCCTTCAGGGTTTCCTTCAGGCTGTGGGACATCAGCGAGCCAAAAGCCACGCCGTTGACCCGGATATGATGCTGGGCCAGCGCCACCGCCAGGCTGCGGGTTACTTGATCGAGCGCCGCTGAGCTGACCGAATAGGCCAACAGGTCCGGGTGCGTGCGCCGCGCCGCGATTGAGGACAGGTTGACGATGGCCCCGATCGAGCCTTCTTCGACTCCGTCTTCCTCGGCCTGTGCGATCATCCGCTTGGCGACGGCCTGGCTGAGCCGTAGAGCCGTGTACATGTTCTGCTGCATCAGCATTTCGACGGTGTCGTCACTGGCATCCAGAGGATCCGATTCCATCACCTGCCGCGACGCGTTGATCAGGATATCGACACGGTCAAAGGCATCGATGGTGGCCGATAGCAGGTTGGCGACCGTCAGCCGCTCACGCAGATCGCCGGCAAAATACCGGGCCTGGCCGCGTTCATCTTCGGCCTGACCCACCTCATCGGCCAGACGCGCCTCATCGCGGTCGGCCAGCATCACATTGGCCCCCTGTTCGATGAAATGACGGGCAATTGCCAGACCGACGCCATTGGCGGCCCCGGTGATGATGGCGGTTTTTCCAGCGACAGATAGGGACATCCGAGAGGTCTCCTGTTGTCAGGTGCGGCGGGCCGATTTCGGCTTGCCTGCCTGATAGAGTTTGTAGCCGCCAAGCTCCGCCAACAGCGTGCCGGTGGCGAAATGCTCTTTCAGCGTCGCTTCATAGGGCAGGTGGCGGTTGGCCACCATGAAAAACTGACCCGAAGGTTTCAGCATCCGGGCCGCCGCCGCGATAAAGGCCTGGCCAAGCGCGGGTTCGGCCGCGCGACCGGTGTGAAAGGGCGGGTTCGAGATGACGGCATGATAGCGCCGGTCGGGCACCACCTGCGTTGCGTCCGTCCACAAAAACCGGGCGCGCGGATCGATGACGTTTTCCTTTGCCGCCTGCAGCGCGCTCCATTCCGCCTCGATCAGGTCCAGCGTTTCGATATCGGGCTGTTCCTTCAGCAGCGACGCGGCCAGATATCCCCACCCCGCCCCCAGATCGGCAACATCGCCCTTGAGCCGTGGCACCAGAGCGGCCAGAAGCTCCGATCCCGCATCGGGCCCGGCGGGTGAAAACATGCCGGGAGCCGTCAGCCAGCCGCCATCGACGGGCGCAGGTTGCGCCGCCCAACCGGAAATCTCGACAGGCACCAGATCGGGGCGCGTCAACCAAAACAACTTGCCATGCGATTTCGACATCGTGCCATCGACGGGCAGCGACCGTTTCACCGCCTTGAGCACCGATTCGATGCCCTCGGACTTTTGCCCATCCACCGCGATCACACCGCCGGGCTCGACATGCGCCATCGCCGCCGCGATCAGCGACAGCGTCTCGGCCTTGGATTTAACGATCTGCACCAGCGCCGCCGCATAGGTCCCCTCGGGTGCGACGGCCGTATCGATGCCGCGTGCCTGCAACCGGGCGTGATCAGGGAAAAAACCCTGCACGGCCTGCACGCGATCCCCGCCCAATGCCTCGAAATCGGCATCGCCATGCGCGCGCATCACCAACAAGCGGCCCGCCTCGGGCCACGCCATGTCACCGCTTTGCAGCGCAAGGGTCCAACGATCTGGGGTCATTTCAAGGGTGAGGGCGCGCGGGACGCGCTACTCCTCTTTCTCCATGGTGCATTGCAGGGGGTGTTGGTTGCGGCGGGCGAAATCCATCACCTGCGCCACTTTGGTTTCGGCAATCTCGTAGGAAAACACGCCCACAACCGCCAGGCCCTTCTTATGCACGGTCAGCATGATCTCGACCGCCTGGCCATGGGTGATGCCAAAGAAGCGTTCCAGAACATGCACGACGAATTCCATCGGCGTGTAATCGTCGTTCAGCAACAGCACTTTATAGAGCGGCGGGCGCTCTGTTTTCGGCTTGGTCTGGGTCAGCAATTCGGCCTCGTCCCCGGTGCGGGGTTTGGTGGCCATGGCTGTCAGCGGGTGCAGAATCATTACGCCTTCCAAAGGATCGCCGTTATGGTTTGGTCAGCACCAGTATATAGGCCCGGATGGGGCGCAGAAAAGGGGGCGATTGCGGCCCCTGACCCGGCGGAAAAGGATAAATGCGGAACAGAATCGAAACAATCGGCTTCGACGCGGATGATACGCTGTGGCAGAACGAGGCGTTTTTTCGCCTGACACAGAATCGCTTTGCCGATCTTCTGGCCGATTTCACCGACCGCGCGGCGTTGATGGACCGCCTGCTGGAGGCCGAAAAACGCAATATCGGACATTATGGATTTGGCATCAAAGGCTTCATGCTGTCGATGATCGAAACCGCGATCGAGGTGACGGATCAGACGGTGCCCGCCCCGGTGATCGCCGAAATTCTGGCCGCCGGGCAGGAGATGCTGGGCCACCCCATCCACCTGTTGCCGCATGCGCGCGAGGCGGTCGAGGCGCTGGCCGACACGCATCGCATCCTCCTGATCACCAAGGGCGATTTGCTGGATCAGGAGCGCAAGCTGGCGCAATCGGGCCTGGGCGATCTGTTCCACGGGGTCGAGATCGTCAGCCACAAGACGCCGGCCACCTATGCCCACGCCTTCACCCGTCACGGCACCGGACCCGACCGGGCGATGATGATCGGCAATTCGCTGAAATCCGATGTGGTACCGGCGCTGGAGGCCGGGGCCTGGGGCATCCATGTGCCACACGGCCTGACCTGGGATCTGGAACATGCCGAACGCCCCGACACCCATCCCCGGTTCCGCGAGATCACGGATCTGGGCACCCTGCCCGATCTTCTGGCCCGTATCGAGGTCTGACCCGCCAGAGTGCAGGCGCGCTCTTGACTCACCTGTTATTTAACCCATAGGTTATATGATTATGTGCGCCTCACTTGCCCCTCAATTTGCCGCCCTGGGCGATCCCACGCGGCTTGCCATTATCGACCGGCTTATCGCCGAAGGCCCGCAACCGGCGGGCGCGCTGCAGGATGTGGCCAACATCTCCGCGCCCGCGATCTCGCGCCACCTCAAGGTTTTGCGGTCCGCAGGGCTGGTGCAACAACAGGTCGATGCCCAACGCCGCATCTATTCCGTCAACCCACAGGCCATCCGTGCCATTGGCACCTGGACCATTACCCGCCGCGATTTCTGGGAGGGCAGCCTCGACAGGCTCGCCGTCCTGCTGGACGCTGACAAGGACTGACCCCATGCCCGCCACTATGACGCGCCGCCCGAACAGGTGTTCCGCGCCGTCACCGACCCCGCGATGCTGGCGCAATGGTGGGGGCCGGAAGGCATCACAGTCGAATCCGGCGATCTCGATTTCACGCACACCGGCCCCTGGGGGTCGGTCATGGTCAATGCCGAGGGTGGCCGTTTCAAGGTCACCGGTCAGGTTACCCATGTCGATGCGCCACGTTCGGTCGGATTTACCTGGGCCTGGCACGATGAAGCCGATGCGCGCGGTGCCGAAAGCCATGTCACCTTCAACATCGAGGCCGCGACCGACGGGGGCACGACATTTCGGCTCGAACATCGGGATCTGCCCGATGCCGATGCCGCCGCAAACCACAATCAGGGGTGGACATCATCCCTGAAAAAACTGGACGCAATCTTTGCATCCTGACCAACGGGAGGACTCAATCATGTCGAAATATCTTTATGTCTATCACGGCGGATCCATGCCGGAGACCGAGGAAGAAGGGGCCAAGGTCATGGCCGCCTGGGGGGCCTGGATGGGCGGTCTGGGGGCCGCAATCGTCGATGGCGGCGCGCCGGTAGGTATGTCCAGAACCGTCAATTCAGCGGGCACCACCGATAATGGCGGTGAAAACCCGGCCTCGGGCTATACTATTGTCGAAGCGGCCAGCCATGACGCCGCCTGTGCCATGGCCGCAGGCTGCCCGATCAATGATGCCGGCGGTTCGGTTGAGGTAGCAGAGATCCTGCCAATGTAGTCGAAGCGGCGGTTATCGCCGCCGCCGAACCGGTCACATTCCAATTGACGATGACGCCATGCAGGGCGCAAGACCACGCGAACGTGTCTTGCGCCCAAATCGTTTGCCCCGCAGGTTGCCCGGGATTATTCCGCATTTCGGACCGACGCGCCCCATGATCGACGCCCGCCTTCTGCCGCTGCAACGCCGCCTGACCCATCCGCCCGCCGCGTTGCTGCACCGTCTGGGCGTGGGGCCGGATCACATCACGCTGACGGGGTTCGCCATGGGAATTCTGGCGTTCATTGCCATTGCCTTTCAGGCCTACCTGCTTGGCCTCGCCCTCATTGCGCTCAACCGGTTGGCCGATGGTCTGGACGGGGCCGTGGCGCGGCTTGGAACACCGACCGACCGGGGCGCCTTTCTCGATATCGCGCTCGATTTCGTGTTCTACGCGCTGGTGCCGCTTGGCTATGCTTTGGCCGATCCGGGCACCAATGCGCTGCCCGCCGCGATCCTGATCTTCAGCTTCGTCGGCACCGGATCCTCCTTTCTCGCCTTTTCAGTGCTGGCCGAAAAACGCGGGCTTGGCGCACAGGATTACCCGACCAAGGGCATCTATTATCTCGGTGGCCTGACCGAAGGCTTCGAGACCATCATGTTCTTCGTGGCCTTTAGCCTCTGGCCAGAGGCCTTTCCGATCCTGGCCTATGTCTTTGCCGCCGCCGCGATGATCACAACCATCACCCGCTGGAGGATTGGCTGGCTGGTGTTTTCGCCCGATCCTTCGGCCAGACCCTGACTGCCACGGCCACAGCCACAACCGCGAAGGCCGCCAGCAACAGCAACGTTCCCGGTAACCCGATCACCGGCCCCAACAAGCCAGCCGTCGGATAGGCCAGCAACCAACAGGCATGGCTCAACGCGAAATGCGCGGTAAATAGCGCGGGCCGGTCCTCGGGGCCCGACGACCGTTTCAAAAGCCGCCCCGCAGGCGTCAGCACCGCCGCATTCAGCGCCCCGAACCCGGCCCAGACCACCAACAGCACCCCCCACGCCCCGACACCCGCGAGCATCGCCAGCCCATAGGCCAGCCCAAGCAGCGACAGCCCCGCACCGCCCGTCAGCATCACCATCCGGTCCGGCACCCGCCGCAGGACACGCGGCAAAACCAGCGCCACCAGCATTGAGCCCGCGCCAAACGCCGCCAGCGCCAGCGCCACATCGCTTTCGCTACCGCCTGACCCCGCCCGCACCAGCACCACGGTATCGACCAGCACAAAGGCGATCACCGCCGCCACGGCCATGTTCAGCGCCAAGAGCCCGCGCAAGCGCGGCTCGGCCAGATAGAGCCGGGTGCCCCGCGTCAACCGGTCCAGAAACGGGCGCGAGCGCACCTCTCCCTGCGGCGGCAGCTGCGTGCGCAGGATCAACAGCGCCGAGGCCAGAAATCCAACCACCGTGCCCAGAAACAGCGTGTTGTAGCTCAACACCATCAACAACCCCCCCGCCAGTGCCGGGCTCACCAGCGTCTCGATATCAAAGGCCAGGCGGCTCAACGACAGCGCGTTGGTATACGCCTCCTCATCGCGCAACACATCGGGGATCGCTGCCTGAAACGCCGGCGAAAACGTGGCCGAGGCGGTTTGCAGCACGAATATCAACAGATAGATCTGCCAGATCTCGCTGATGAAGGGCAACATCAACGCCGCCGCCGCCCGCACCAGATCGGCCCCGATCAACACCGCCTTGCGCGGCAACCCAGCAAAGACCGCCGCCGCAAGCGGGGACACCCCGACATAGGCCAGCATCTTGATCGTCAGCGCCGTGCCCAAAACCGCGCCCGCCCGGTCACCGGCCAGATCATAAGCCAGGAGCGCCAGCGCCACGGTCAGCAACCCGGTGCCCATCAAGGCCACGATCTGCGCCGCGAATAGCCGCGCGAAAACCGGGTGGCGCAACACCCTCAGCATCCACCGCCCCCATCTTCTTCTTTGTGCAAGTACGCCCGCCGGAGGCCCCCTGCCGAGGACGGCCCCCAAAGGGCCGGAGGAGGAAACCCGTTCCTCACCGGACCTTCAAGACGATCTTGCCGATATGGGTGCTGCTTTCCATCCGGGCATGGGCCTGCGCGGCATCGGCCAGCGCAAACTCCGAATCCATCACCGGCCCGATCTTGCCCGCCGACAACAGCGGCCAGACACGCGACCGCAGCTGATCCGCAATCGCCGCCTTGGCCTGATCGCTCTGCGGGCGCAGCGTCGATCCGGTCATCGTCAACCGCTTTGTCATCAGAACCGCGAAATTCACTTCCGCCACCGGGGCCTGCAAGAACGCGATCTGCACCAGCCGCCCGTCAAGGGCCAACGTCTTGAAATTCCGTGCGATATAGTCGCCGCCAACCATGTCGAGGATCAGGTCCGCGCCGCCCTCGGCCCGCATCACCGCGACGAAATCCTCCTCGCGGTAATTGATCGCCCGCTCCGCGCCCAAAGCCTCGCAGGCGGCGCATTTCTCCGCCGACCCCGCCGTTGCAAACACCCGCGCGCCCAATTCGCGCGCCAGTTGGATGGCCGTGGTGCCGATGCCCGAGGATCCGCCGTGCACCAAAAACCGCTCGCCGCCCTTCAGCCCCCCGCGCATCACCACGTTCGACCAGACCGTGAAATAGGTCTCACAGAGCGCCGCCGCCCGCGCCATATCCATACCTTCGGGGACGGGTAACGCATGATCCTCATGGGTCAGCGCAAATTCCGCATAGCCACCGCCGGGCAACAGCGCCGTCACCGCATCGCCCACCGCCCACCGGCGCACGCCCGGACCCACCGCCGCGACGATCCCTGCCGCCTCAAGCCCCGGCAGGGGCGAGGCATCGGGCGGCGGCGCGTATTTGCCCGCACGTTGCAGCGCGTCGGGTCGGTTCACACCGGCATAGTCCACCGCGATCAGGATCTGACCAGCCCCCGGCACCGGCACCGGCGCGCGGGTTTCGCGCAATACTTCGGGCCCGCCCGGCCGCGATATTTCAACGGCGCGCATCTCTGCCGGTAACGTCATGCCTGTTTTCCTTGTCTCAATTCCGGTCTCGCCCGCCCCAATGGCCGGGCATATCCTTTGGCGGCGTTCCGGTCGGGGCCTTGATCCGATCCAGAATCCAGTTCGGGCCGGCCATGAACGGGGCCAGAACCTTGCTCTGACGCAGATCCGCCTTCAGCTTCTCGAACTGCATCACATCGCCGATGCGCCGATCCAGAAATCCCCAGGTCGCCTCATGGCCTTCGCTGGCATCGCCAAGCCAGAACAACACGGTGGTCGAATAGACCGCCGACAGCGTCATGCGCTTGGTATACCAGTTGATATCCTCACTACTGTCGCCGATCGCGGTCCAGATCGCATCGGCGGTTTCCCATAACGCCCGCGCCCCATCGGCGGCATGTGGTGGCAAAGCAAAGAGCGTCGTGCCACGGCGCACCACCTCTTTCTGCCCGTCCATCCATTCCAGCCGCAGCCGCACCGCATGGGTGATCTTTTCGCGGATCTTCATGGCATCCAGATCGCTCTCGGCCAACTTCGCCACCATGGCCGCATCGCCGCGCCGGTGAAACGCCATCGCCAGATCGAGCGCCCCGCGCGGAAACAGCGCCCGCGCGTCCGCGATATCAACTCCGGTATCTTCCGCCGCCGCAATCAGCGTCGCGTCGGACCAGCCGTCAAAGGCAACATGCGCCAGCGTAGCATCCAGAATATCGTCTTTCAGATCCGTCATCAAAGCCTCCGCTGTCGCGCAATGCTAGACATATAGCGGGGCCTTTGCTATAGCGCCACTTCCTGCAAATTCTTGCAACTCAAACTTAGAAAGGTGGTGAAAACCACATGCAGGTTAGTGTTCGTGACAACAATGTCGATCAGGCGCTTCGTGCCCTGAAGAAAAAGCTGCAGCGTGAAGGTGTTTTTCGTGAAATGAAGCTCAAGCAGCATTACGAAAAACCGTCCGAGAAAAAAGCGCGTGAGAAGGCCGAAGCAATTCGCCGTGCTCGC
>CAXBGQ010000022.1:0-17675 GCA_963975135.1 uncultured Nioella sp.
CACATTGCTCGGGTCGGTCACAAGGATGGTGTTGTCGCCGTCGCGCCAGGTCTGTTCGAACCCGTCCAGCAGGATCTTGACCACGACCACGCCCAGAATTTCGGTGTTGTCGATGATCGGTGCGGAAAAGAAATAGCCGCGTTGCCCCGATGCGATGCCAAGCCCGTGAAACCGGCCGCGGCCCTGGGCGAGTGCATCGGTGAAATAGGGCCGGAACGCGAAATTGCGCCCGACAAAGGACGTCTCGCGTCGGTAATTGCTGGCCGCGACGGTCGTGCCCTCCAGATCCATGACGAAAATATCGGCCAGATCGAGGGTCAGCGCAGTCTGGCGCAGCTGTTCATTGGCAAAGGGCAGCAGGCCCTGATTGTCCGGGTCGCGCAGGATCTGCGCCAGGATCGGGCGTTCGGCCAGAAGGGAGGGCAGGGCTTCGGTCCGGCTGAGCGCGCCGCGCAGGCTGGCGGTGGCAAGGCGCAGGGTCGCTTCCTCACGTGCGCCGGTTTGGGTGATGAAATAGCGTTCGATCCGCGGCAAGGCGGCAAAGCTGAGACCGATGGCCAGAAGAACCAGCAGTGCAAGGTTGCGCGTGGCCTGCCGCAGGGGCCAGAATTTGGTGGGCGATGCCAACATGAGGCCAAGTATGGGCCGGGCGCGCGCGCTTGCCTAGAGGCCTTTGGGGTGGTTTTTCCCGTCAGGTTGATCAGCCATCGTCGCGGCAACCGAATGGAACTGGGCATGACCCGTTTTCCTCCCATTACCCGCCGCGCGCTTTGCCCCCGCATGAGGTTATGGACCAGTTGAAATCGGGCAAGGCGGGCCGCGCCGAGGCGCTGGACGTGCCCTGAACCGGATCGCGGCGCTCAGTGCCATGCCCAGGGTTTGCGCCGAGCGCGCGCGCGGCGGACGGAGCCAAGGACCAGGCCCTTGGGGCCGATCAATCCGGTGGCGAGGCAGGGTTGACCCTTGAAAATCCGGGCGCGGTAGGCCTTTCTGCGCGAAGATTTCCACGCGATGAGGTCTTGCCATGTATGACGCCAATTACCTTGCGCACCGGTTGCGCGCCGCGTCTGTGAAACGCGAGGACGCGCCGTTTCTGATGCACGGTCTGACCGGCGAGGTCACCAGCTATGGCCAGTTCTTCGCAAATTCTGAGCGGATGGCCCGCGCGCTGCGGCGTTTGGGCGTGGCCCCCGGTGACCGGGTGGCGGTGCAGGCCCCGAAAACGCAGATCATGCTGGAGCTTTACATGGCCTGTGTGCTGTCGGGGGCGGTGTTTCTGCCGCTCAACCCGGCCTATACCGGAGCCGAGTTGCGCTATTTCCTGAGTGATGCCACGCCGGTGCTGCTGGTCTGCGACCCTTCCGGGCTTGCGGCATTGGAAGCATTGGCGGCGGAATGCGATGTGCCTCATATCCACACCATTGCGGGCGATGGGTCTGGCAAGCTGGCGGTGGCCCGCGATGCCGAACGGCCCGGCTTTGACGCGGTAGCGCGCGGGGCGGATGATCTTGCCGCCATCCTCTATACCTCGGGTACTACGGGCCGCTCCAAAGGGGCGATGCTGACGCACCGGTCGCTGGCCTCGAACGCCGAGACCCTGCGCGACTATTGGCGGTTTACCGACCGCGATGTGTTGATCCACGCGCTGCCGATCTTTCACACCCACGGGCTGTTCGTGGCCACCAACATCACATTGATGGCGGGTGGATCATGCATCTTCCTGCCCGGATTTGCCGAAGGCCCGATTCTGGATGCGATGCCAAAGGCCACCGCGATGATGGGGGTGCCGACCTTTTACACCCGGCTTCTGAAACAACCCGGGCTTGGCTATGCCGCGCGCAATATGCGGCTTTTCATCTCGGGTTCTGCGCCGCTGTTGGCGGAAACGCATGTGCAATGGCACAAGGCCACCGGCCACGCGATTCTGGAACGCTACGGCATGACCGAAACCAACATGAACACCTCGAACCCCTATGAGGGCGAACGGCGCGCGGGCACGGTTGGGATTCCGCTGCCGGGGGTCGAGCTGAAAATCTGTGACCCGGCGACGGGAGACGAAGTGGCAAAAGGCGAGATCGGCGTGCTGGAGGTGCGCGGGCCAAACGTTTTTGCCGGATATTGGCAGATGCCCGAGAAAACCGCCGAGGAGCTGCGCGAAGACGGGTTCTTCATCACCGGCGATCTGGGGCGGGTGGATGCGGATGGCTATGTGCACATTGTCGGCCGGTCCAAGGATCTGATCATCTCGGGCGGCTTCAATGTCTATCCCAAAGAGGTGGAGGCCGTGATCGACGATCTGCCCGGCGTGCTGGAAAGCGCTGTCATCGGCGTGGCCCATCCCGATTTCGGCGAAGCGGTGGTGGCTGTCGTCGTGCCGCAGGAGGGCCACAGCCCGAAGGAAAGCGCGATCATGGCGGGGCTGGCCGATCACCTGGCGCGGTTCAAGCAGCCCAAGCAGGTGATCCTGACCGATGCCCTGCCGCGCAACACCATGGGCAAGGTTCAGAAAAACGCGTTGCGCGACGCATATGCCGGGCTGTTCACGCAAGACGCGTGACGCAGGGCGGACAGGCGGCTAAAGCACTTTTCGGAATAACTGAGGCACGGTGCATCACTTAACGCGTTGAAATCTCTGATTTCAGGCAGCGTTAAGTGATTCAGTTTTTCCGAAAGTGCTATAGGCTGCCATCATGACCGGCAAACCGAACATTGTTCTGATCCTCGTCGATGATATGGGCTTTGCCGATCTCGGCTGCCTGGGGTCAGAGATACATACCCCCAATATCGACGCTCTGGCGGCGGGCGGATCGTTGCAGACGGCGATGTATAACTGCGCCCGTTGCTGCCCGACGCGCGCATCGCTCTTGACCGGGCTTTACCCGCATCAGGCGGGCATCGGCCATATGGGGGCCGATCTGGGCACGCCATCCTATCGGGGGTTTCTGCGCGACGATGCCGCCACCATCGCCGAACATCTGCGCGCGGCCGGCTATGCCACCCTGATGTCGGGCAAATGGCATGTGGCCGGGGATTTCATGGCGCAGGAGGTCGATAGCTGGCAGGTTGGCACACCGCGCCACCCCACGCCCCGACAGCGCGGCTTTGACCATTTCTTTGGCATCGTGGACGGCTGCACGCATTATTTCTCGCCCTACTTCCTGATGGAAGAGGATGACCGGGTTCATGAGTTCGGCGACGATTTCCACCTGACCGATGCGATCACCGACAAGGCCATTGGCATGGTCCAAGGCGCGGTGGCCGAGGAAAAGCCGTTCTTCCTCTATCTTGCGCATGCCGCGCCGCATTGGCCGCTGCATGCCCATGCCGAGGATATCGCGCGCTATGACGGGGTCTATTCGGGCGGGTGGGATGCCACCCGCACCGCCCGGCACGAAGAGATGAACGGGCGCGGCGTCTTGCAGGCCAATTGGCAGATCAGCCCGCGGGACGCGGATGTGGCCCCGTGGGCGCAGACCGAACACAAGGATTGGGAGGCCGCCAAGATGGCCGCCTATGCCGCCATTATCGGACAGAAACAGGATCAGGGTATCGTCGAGACGCTGAAGCGGCTGGACCAATTCGACGATACCCTGATCCTGTTTCTGTCCGATAATGGCGGCTGCGCCGAGTTCATGGCCGAAGATGGCTGGTGCAAGTTCTTTCCCGACCAGACCCATGACGGGCGCGCCATCACCATGGGCAATCAGCCCGGCGTGATGCCCGGCGATGCGCAGACCTTTCAAAGCTATGACCGGCCCTGGGCCAATGTCTCGAACGCGCCGTTTCGGCTCTTCAAGCATTACGTGCATGAAGGCGGGATCTCGACGCCGCTGATTGCCCATTGGCCAGATCGGATCGCGCCCAATACGGGCCATGCCGCCTGCCATGTGGTCGATATTCTGCCAACGCTGCTGGAGGTAGCGGGGGCCGCGCCCTTGGCCGAGGTCAAAGACGGTCCGGCGCAGGCCCTCGAAGGCGAAAGCCTGCTGCCACTGTTGCAGGGGGCCGACTGGACCCGCGCCGCGCCGATATTCTTTGAACATGAAGGCAATGCGGCGGTGCGGATGGGGGATTTCAAACTGGTGCGCCAGTTTGGGCAGGATTGGGAGCTGTATGATATGGTTGCCGACCGGACCGAGCTGACCGATCTGGCCGGAAAGAATGCCCCGCTGGAGGCCGATTTGCAGGCGGCCTATGCCGATTGGGAGGGCCGCGTCGGCGTGCTGGGTTGGGATATTGCATTGCCGCGCCTGTTGCAGGCCTGGCAGATGACCAGCGCGGAAGGCTAGACCGACCGCTCTGCATGAAGATTTCGCTTGATCGACTCAGTGCTTTCGCGCCTCCTGCCGGAAGGATTTAGGATTGATCGATGCCGCAGCCCCGCAACATCCCCGCCAATGACGCGATGAACCGCCGCGCGACCGGTTGCGATCTGGTGCCTGAACGGGGCTGATTGCCCCGCCGTCACGCCCTTTTTCGTATCCACCCCCGATCATCCGAGTATCTCATGCCAGCACCCGCATTGCGCCTTGCCGTCGATATTGGTGGCACCTTCACCGACACGGTTCTTGTAGATGAATTGAACACGGTCCTCGCCTCCACCAAGGTGTTGACCAGCCATGGTGACCCGTCCGAAGCCGCCTGGGAGGGCTGCGGTCAGGCGCTGGCGCAGGCCGGGCGGGCGATGGCCGAGGTCACGGGGTTCATCCATGGCACCACGCTGGCCACCAATGCGCTGATCGAGAAACGCGGCGCGCGGGTGGCGACGATAACCACCGAGGGGTTTCGCGATATTCTGGAAATCGCCTATGAGCGGCGCTACAGCCAATATGATATCGACCTGGAAAAGCCCGATTTCCTGGTCCCCCGGGCGCGGTCCTTCACCGTACCGGAACGGATGTCGGTGGCGGGTGAGGTTCTGTTGCCTTTGGACGAGGGCGCGGTGCCGGGCCTGTTGGATCGGATCGATGCCAGCGGCGCGGATGCGGTGGCGATTTGCCTCCTGCATGCCTATGCCAACCCGGCCCATGAGACGCGATTGCGCGATCTGATCCGGGCGGCCCGGCCCGATCTGGCGCTCTCGATCTCATCGGATGTCAGCCCCGAGGCGCGCGAGTTCGACCGGCTCAGCACCACCGTGGCCAATGTCTATATCCAGCCGCTGATGGCGGGGTATCTGGCCGCGCTCAAAGCCCGGTTTCGTGACGGCGGCCTTGCCTGCCCGATCCTGATGATGACGGCCGGCGGTGGCATGTGCACTCTGCAAACGGCGCGGCGCTATCCCATTCGGCTGGTGGAATCGGGGCCTGCGGGCGGGGCGATATTGGCGGCGCATATCGCGCGCGAATGCGGCCTGGATGAGGTTCTGTCCTTTGACATGGGCGGCACCACGGCCAAGCTCTGCCTGATTGACGGGGCCACGCCACAGACCTCCCGGTCATTCGAGATCGGCCGCGCGGCGCGGTTTATCAAGGGGTCGGGCATGCCGGTGCGCATCCCGGTGATCGAGATGATCGAGATCGGGGCGGGCGGGGGTTCCATCGCCGCTGTTGATCGATTGGGGCGGCTGAGCGTGGGGCCGCAGAGCGCAGGTTCCGATCCCGGCCCGGTGGGGTTCGGGCGCGGTGGCACCGACCCAACCGTGACGGATGCCGACATTACCCTTGGGCTGATCCGACCCGAAAGTTTTGCCGAGGGGCGGTTTCAGCTTGACCCCGATGCCGCCGCGCAGGCGCTGAAGCGCGACATTGGCGCGGCGCTGGAGCTTGACGCGCAGGGGGCCGCCGACGGGGTATGCGCGATTGTCGATGAAAGCATGGCCAGCGCGGCACGGATGCATGCGGTGGAATCGGGTAAGGATCTGGGGGCGCGAACCATGATTGCCTTTGGCGGCAACGGCCCGCTGCATGCGGCCCGCGTCGCCCGCAGCGCCGGTGTCACCCGCATTCTGGTGCCCGCAAATCCCGGCGTCGGGTCGGCGGTCGGGTTCCTGTTCGCCCCGGTTGCCTTTGAACTGGTGCGCAGCCGCTATGCGCTGCTTTCTGCACTGGATTTCGAGGCGTTGAACGGGCTTTTGCAGGATATGGGGGCCGAGGCGCTGGACGTGGTCCGGCAGGGCGCAGCTGATGCCCCGGTCAAGACCCTGCGCAGCGCCTTCATGCGCTATCACGGGCAGGGCCACGAGATCGAGATCGCACTGCCTGAGGGGGCGTTGCGGCCGGATGATCTGCCTGCGCTGATCGCCGCGTTTGAGGCGGAATATTCGCGCCAGTTTTCGCGTCCCGTGCCGGGAATGGAGATCGAGGTTCTGAACTGGGCCGTCCGCGTTTCGACCCTGCCACCGGCACCGGGCGCAATTCCCGAAGTGCAAAAGGCGCAAGGTGGGCCGCAAGCGGGGACGGTGCAGATCTTTTGCGACGTGACGCAGGCGGTGCGCGATGCTGTGCTGATCGACCGCGCCACGCTCTGCCCCGGGCACCACCTGCCCGGCCCCGCGCTGATCACCGAGCCGCAGACCACCACCTATGTCGCCGCCGATTTCACGCTGGATGTGGATGCGCGCGGCAACCTGATCCTGACCCGCATCGAAGGACCGCGCCCATGACCGATCTCACGCCTTCCCGCCTGCAAGTCATGTGGAACCGGCTGCTGGCCGTTGTCGAGGAACAGGGCCAGACCCTGATCCGGGCCGCGTTTTCGCCCATCGTGCGCGAATGCGGCGACATCTCCGCAGGCATTTTTGACTACCACGGCCGGATGCTGGCCCAGGCCGTGACCGGAACGCCGGGCCATATCAACACCATGGCCGAGGCCGTCAAAACCCTGCGCGCGCGATTCCCGGTGCAGGATATGAAGCCCGGCGATATCTACATGACCAACGACCCCTGGCTGGCCTCGGGGCATCTGAACGATTTTCTGCTGATGATGCCTGCTTTCCATCGCGGCCGGGTCGTTGGCTTTACCTCCTGCACCTCGCATCTGGTCGATCTGGGCGGGCTTGGTATGGGGCCGGAGGGCTCGGACATCTACGATGAGGGGCTGCTCATTCCGCCCTGCAAGCTGGTCGAGGGGGGGCAGGTTAATCCGCTGTTGATGGAGATCGTCAAGGCCAACAGCCGCGAGCCGATTGCCAATGAGGGCGACATCTATGCGCTCATCGCCTGTTGCGAGGCCGGAGCCGCGCGGCTGGTGGCGATGATGGTAGAGTTCGGGCTAGAGGATCTGGACGCGCTGGCGGGCTATATCATCGACACGTCCGAACGCGGCACGCTGGAGGCTATCGCGGCATTGCCGCCGGGCACTTACCGCAACAGGTTGACGGTGGATGGTTATGAGGCAGAGTTGGAATTGCACGCGGCGCTGACCGTCTCGGCGGACGGGATGGTGGTTGATTTTGCTGGCACGTCCGGGTGCTCGTCCAAGGGCATCAACGTGCCGCTGAATTACGCCACCGCCTATACCGTTTTCGCCCTGCGCTGCCTGATTGGGCCGGATATTCCCAATAATGCGGGCTCGCTTGCGCCTTTTTCGGTGACCGGACCGCCGGGCTGTATCCTGAATGCCCTGCGCCCCGCGCCGGTCGCGATGCGCCACACGTTGGGTCAGATGACCCCCGATCTGGTGCTGGGCTGCCTGGCCCAGGCGCTGCCGGACCGGGTGCCAGCCGAAGGGGCATCGTGCATGTATGACCTGCCGATGCGCCATGTGCCGGAAACTGCGCGGGCGGGCGGGCGCGAATTTGCCGTCGAACTGGTCCATAACGGCGGCACCGGGGCGCGGCCCGCCTCAGATGGTCTGTCGGCCACGGCCTTTCCGTCAGGCGTGTTCGGATCGCAGGTGGAAATCACCGAGGCCGTGGCCCCGGTCACCATCTGGCGGCGCGAGCTGTTGCCCGATTCAGGCGGCCCCGGGACCACGCGCGGCGGGCTTGGCCAGAGGATCGAGATGCAGGCGGCCACGGGCGATCCGTTTCTGGTGTTCCTCTCGGTCGAACGGCTGCGCAACCCGGCGCGGGGTCGGGGCGGCGGAATGGCGGGCGCGCCGGGGCGCATTCAGGTGACGGGGCGTGCCGAGGATATCCCCGGCAAATGCGAATTGCGGGTGGAACCGGGCGAGCGGTTGATCTTCGACACGCCCGGCGGCGGCGGCTTTGGGCCGCCCGAGGCGCGCGACCGGGCGGCACTGGCGCGCGATCTGGATGCCGGACTGGTCAGCGCGCAAGGGGCCCGCGCCTATGGCGATGCGTCATGATCCGCCCGGCGGCAAATGTGGCCGCGATGGCCCCTTACGCGCTGGCCGATCTGGGCGTGCCGGGCACGATCTCGCTGGCCCAGAACGAAAGCGCCTTTGGCCCGTCGCCCATGGCGCTGGCGGCCGGGGTGACCGCGTTGAAAGACAGCGCGCTTTATCCCGACCCTGACTGGCGCGACCTGCGCGCGGCGATCGCGGATATGCACGGGCAGGCGGCAGACAGCATCCTCTGCGGTGCAGGCTCAATGGAGCTGATCGGCGCATTGATCCGCGCCTATGCCGGGCCGGGCGACACGGTTCTGGGCACCGCGCATGGGTATCTTTTTGTGGCCACGGCCTGTCAACAGGCGGGCGCGGAGTATGTCACGGTGCGTGAGCCCGGGATGCAGGTCGACGTGGGTGCGATCCTGAATGCGGTGACGCCCGCCACCCGGATCGTTTTCCTGTGCAACCCCGGCAATCCGACAGGCACCCGCATTGAAAATGCGGAGGTCTTGCGGCTTCGCGCGGCCCTGCCCGCCGATATCCTGCTGGCCGTCGATCAGGCCTATGGCGAGTTCGACGACCAGCCGCCCGCGCCGATCTTTGCGCTGGCCGGTCTGGGCAACACGGTCGTGCTGCGAACCTTCTCCAAGGCCTATGCGCTGGCGGGGGCCCGCGTCGGATGGGGGATATTCCCCGCCGCGATTGCCACCGAGACGCGCAAATTGCTGAACCCCAACAATGTCTCGGCCGTGTCGCAGGCAATGGCGGCGGCGGCGATGCGCGACCGCGATCATATGCAGGGGATCGTGGCCAAGACGGCGGCGATCCGAGTGGACTTCACCCTTGCGCTTCGCGAAGCCGGCTTTGCCATTCCCGAAAGCCACACCAATTTCGTGCTGATCCCGTTTGCCGATGCCACCACCGCCGATGCGGCCGATAAGGCCCTGCGCGATGTCGGTTTCATCTTGCGCGGCATGGGTGGATATGGCCTGCCGCATTGTCTGCGCGCAACGGTAGGGGCTGCAGAGGCGATGCGCGACGTGGCCCGTATTCTGGCCCCATTTGCAAAGGACCAAACATGACAGACCCACGTTCCGGCCCCAAGATCGGCGTTCTTGTCCCCTTTACCAACACCAATCTCGAACCCGACATGATGGCGCTCTGCCCGCCCGGCTGCACCCTGCATTTTGTCCGCATGGGCGGCTATGATGTCGATGAGGTTCCGGGGGCCGATCAGATGGCGGGGCTGGGGGCTTCGGATATTTCCGAGACCTTGCGGCTGCTTTCTGGTGTGCGCCCGGCGGCCATTCTTTATGGCTGCACCTCGGCGACACTGACCCACGGCCCGGAATTCGATCGCGATCTGGCGTCACGGATCAAGGCGCTGTCGGGCGCGGCCTCGATTACGGCGGCGGGGGCGCTGGTGGCGGGCATTCAGGCGCTTGGCGTTAGCCGGGTCGGATTTTCCTCGCCCTATCTGGGTGAGATCAACGACCGGGCGGTGGCGTTTCTCGCCGCCAACGGGATCGAGACCGTGCGGCGCGCCGATATCGGGCGGGAACTGGGCAATTACGGGCAGGGCGAGTTGACGCCTGATGAAGTGGTGGACCTGGCACTGCGCGCCGATTGCGCGGATGCCGAGGCCATCGTGTTGTCCTGCACCGATATGCGCGCGGTCGAGGCGGTTCCGCGGATCGAGGTGGCGCTTGGTAAACCGGTAATCACCTCCAATCAGGCGATGATCTTTGGCGTCATGCGGGCGCTACGCCTGCCGCGCGGCGCGCATCATCCGGGGGCCATGTTTGATCGGCTTTAATACCCTCGCGCGGGATCGACGATATTGCTCAGGGTCTCACCGCGTCGGTAACGCCCGAGATTGTCGGCAAACATCCGAACCGAGCGCGCCGACCACCCGGCATCGACCGATGAGCAATGCGGCGTGAGGATGGTGTTTTCCATGCCCCAGAGCGGGCTGTCGGCAGGCAGGGGCTCGGTCGCAAAGACATCGAGCGCGGCCCCCCGGATGGCCCCCGAACCAAGCGCCGCGATCAGGGCTGCCTCGTCAATGACACCGCCGCGCGAGACATCGACGACAACGGCGCTTTCCTTCATCGCGGCAAATGCGGCCCGGTCGATCAGCCCGCGCGTGCTGTCCAAAAGCGGCACACAGGCAACCACCAGATCGGCGCGCGGCCAGAGATCGGGCAGCGCGTCCATGCCATGCACCTCGTCGCAATAGGGCGTTTCCTGCGGGCGGGCGCGCACGCCCACCACGCGCAGCCCCATAGCCTGCATGCGCCGCGCTACGGCCTGACCGGTCTTGCCAAGCCCGAGAATCAGGGCCGTCCCGCCCATGGCCGGGATGACCGATCCATCGGATATCCAGCGGCGTTCGGCCTTGAGGCGGCGGAACCGGTCCAGATCCAGCGTGAAGTTCAGATAGGTGCCAAGCACGTATTCGGCCATCATGTCGGCCGCGACACCGGCGGCATTGGTCACCGTCACGCGGGTCATATCCCAGGGCACCAGATGGTCGATGCCCGATCCGCCGACCGAGACCCACCGCACCGGCCCGTCCCCGACCAGGGCCGCACGCGGAAAGGGCAGGCTGTCGGCGAAGCGGACGGAATAGACCACCTCGGCCCCCGTCTCGGCGATCAGGCCGGGCAAAGCAGCATGGCTGTCGCAGCCATGCAGCTCCAGATCGGGATGCGCGGCGGAAACGATCTTGATCGCCTCTTCGGTCTCATTGGTGTGCAGGATAACGGTGGGCGTTGTCATGGCGTCTCTTTCAGATGCGCGCCGAGATCCCCAAGCGCGTCCAGCAGGTCCCGGCCCTGATCCATCGTCGCATCCAGATGCGGCGGGCGCAGGTTCAGCCAACGGGCATCGCCGCTAGTCAGTGCCAGAACCGCCTTCATCGCGCCAATCAGCCCGGCCTTTTGCACGATGGCGCGAAATTCCTGCATGGTTTTGTCTGCCGCTGCAACGTCGCGCCCCGCCACGGCCCCGTCATAAACGGCCCGGATGGCGGCGGCATTCAGGTTAACGGTTGCCGAGATGCAGCCCGCCCCGCCATGCGCCAGACCTCGTGTCAGCAGCGCCTCGGTGCCGGGAAAGACCGACAGGCGCGGCGCGGCCTCGATCACGGCGCTTGTGTTGGACCAGTCGCCGGTGCTGTCCTTGTAGGCCACGAAATTATCCGGCGCGGTGGTGCTGAGAGATGCGGCCAGATCGGGCGAGATCGGCACGCCGGAATTTTGCGGGATGTTGTAAAGGATAATGCGGGCGGCGGGGCCGATACCGGCTACCAGATCGGTGAAATAGCGCGCCTGACCGGCATCGCCGATGCCCCCGTAGAAAAACGACGGCAGCACCATCACGGCGGCGCAGCCTGCGGCGGTGGCATGGGCGGAGAGGGCAATGGTGTCATCGAGCGCGGTCAACCCGGTGCCGGGCATCAGGCGGTCGGCGGGAATGCCAGCCTCCAGCAACCAGTCGAGCGCCTGCATCCGGGCCGCCATGCCGACCGACAGAGCTTCACCCGTCGTGCCAAAGGGCGACAGGTAATGCGCGCCCGCGTCCAGAATGTGCTGTGCATGCGCAACCCAGAGGTCCCGCGCGATACGTCCATCCGCTTCAAAGGGCGTCAGCAGGGGGCAGACAATGCCGGTTATCTGGGTCATGGGGCCTCGTGCAGCAGATCAAGAAGGGTGGAAAATGGCACATCACCTGTTGCCAGCGCAAGGCAGGCCTCGCGGATGGCCGCGGCGCGCGGCTGGCCCAGAACGGGGGCTGCGAAGGTCATGAACTTGGCGCAGATATCGGCCTCTGAAAACGGCTCATCGGGTCCGCCGCGCGCGTTGTAATCGCCCGATTTCAGCACCCGCCCGTCGGTCAGCGCGATCTCGATATCGGCCCACCGCCCTTCGGGGAACCGCGCCTCGTGGCGGGGCTCCATCTGCAAGTCAGTCAGCCCGACAAGCCGCGCCACCTGCGCGTCGGCCAGGCCCGCATCCGCGATCTGATCCAGCGCCACCTGGCCATGGACCAGCATTGCCGCGACAGAGAAGGGCAGCGAATATTGCGCCTGGCTGGTGGTTCCGGGCAGGCCGGGATAGAGCGCGACCGCATTGGCAAAGCTGCGGATGGTGATGCGCGTGATCTGATCGGGGGGCAGCGCGTGGTCGCGGCGCAGGACGCGGGCCGCATCAATCGGGGCATGCGCCCAACGGCAAATCGGGTAGGGCTTGATATATTGCAGCTCGGTCTGCCAGAGCTGGCCCAGATCGGCCCAATGGGCGGCGGCCTCGGGGGCTTCCAGCGTGATCGCGGGCGCGCCAGTAAAGCCCGCCTCGGCCAGCACCGCCGCCGACAGCCCCACCATCGCGCCCATGCCCGAGCCGTCATGCAGCATCGTGGGGTTTGCAATCTCGCGCATCATCTGGCTGCGCGGCCCGTGATATTCGGCAATGCCAAGCGCATGGCGCAATTGGCCGGGTTTCAGGCCACGCAGGCGCGCCGCCATCGCCGCCACGCCAAGCGCGTTCCACGCCCCCGATGTGTGGTAATCGCTGACCGTATCATGCAGCGCCAGCCCGGCCCGGCCCGCAACCTCGTAGCCGATGACAAGCGTGGCCAGCGCCTCGGCACCGCTCAGATCGGGCCGCGCGGCGGCCAAAGCGGCCAGCGCCGGCACCACGGCCACACCGATATGGCCCTTGGTCGGGTTATAGCCGTCATGGCCGTCGAGATTGTCGATCTGGCTGGCGGCGGCAAACCCCGCGCCTGCGATGCTGACCCTGCGGCCATCAAAAAGGATCGGGGCCGCCTGATCCGGATCGCCCGCGCCATAAAGGGCAACCGCCGTGTTGCGGGCGATGATCCCAGCCTCCATCGGAGCAGCGGCGGCAGCGATGCCCAAGGTATCGAGCAGCAGCAGCGCCGCACGCGCACGCGCGCTTGTCGGGATCTCAGTCGCGGCCCGGTTCAGGGTGAAATCCGCAAGGTGGTCGAAAACAGGGGTCGGTTCGGGGATGCTGTGGGTCATGGGGCGCGGGCCTTCCCTTGGCGTGACATGACCCAAACCTAGCGGCGGCAGAGCCCGCCAAAACCGCCGGTTCGCGACGGTGGCGGCGTCGCAATCAGGCCGGGGGGTGCCGCCGGAGCAGGTAGATATCCATGATCCAGCCATGCGCGGCGCGGGCATTGGCGCGGGCCTCGATGATCTGACCGGCGATATCGGGCAGGGGGCCCGAGAGGGTCAATTCCTCATCCATCCCGGCATAAGCGCTCCACCAGATATGCAGGTCGGTCGGGTCCAGCGTCTGAAAACTGCACTCGCCATCCAGCATCACCACGACGCTATCGGCCCCCTCGGGCCAGCCATGATCGCGGATTTGCCGCCCGGTCGTGATGGTCACCGGCGCGTTGATCCGGTTCAGGGGAATCGCATGGCCCGCGGTCAGGGCCTGAATGGCGGTGATGCCAGGAATGACAGTGATTTTCAGCGGCAGAGCGCGCGCCACCCGGTCGGCGATGCGCAGGGTGCTGTCATAGAGCGAGGGATCGCCCCAGACAAGGAACGCCACCCGGCCCGTGGTGCCGATATGGGCGCGGATTTCCTCGGCCCAGATCGCCGCGATATCGTCATGCCAGGCCTCGACGCGGGCGGCGTAATCGGCGATGGCGGGATCGCGTTCCGGCAAGGCAAACTCGGCGATACGGACCGACGCGGCAGTGACAGTATCGGCGCAGATCCGGTGGCGCAAAGCGGCCAGGTCATCCTTGCCCGCGCCCTTGGTCGGGATCAGGATCAGATCGGCCGCGTTCAGCGCCTCGATCGCCTGCAATGTCAGGTGCTTGGGGTTGCCGGTGCCGATGCCGACAAGGGTAAGCGCGATCATGGCACTGCGTCCTTTCGTGATGCCGCCCCGCGATGTTGGCGCGGGGCGGCAAGCTGTTCAAGGGGTCACGCGATATCCTGTGGCGGGACCACACGCGTCACCAGCCAGCCCATAAAGGCCCAGGCGACCATGCCAACGCCCAGAACACGGGTCGCGAACTCGGCCCCCAGCTCGGGCGGCGCAGAGCCGAAATAGCCCTCGATCGAGGGCGCGCCGATCAGATGCGGCGCGGCCAGCAGACCGATCGCCGCGACCACGGCAATCACACCGCGCCCATAGGCAAGCAGGCCAAGACCGGCAATGGAAGCGACGATCGTCGCAATCCACCAGATCTGGCGCAGCTGAACTTCGGCCGACAAGGTGCCGGGCAATTGCGGCGGCAGCCCCATCGACGGCAGCATCTGAACCGCGGCGAATCCGGCCAGGCCCCAGAGCAGCCCGTCCCGCGGCTGGACCGGGTGACCGAACAGGCCCGGCACCTGCATCGCGGCGATCAGGAGCAAGCCGTAGCCGGCATAGTTGAGGCCGGTAAAGAGCACGGTCAGCGCGTTGCGGGAAAAACTGCTGTCATCCCCGGCGGGCGGGTCCGCCTCACCCCCCCCGTCGGGGGCCGTTTCCGCAACCTCTGCCGTTCCGGTTTCCTGGGCCACGCCGGCCCAATGGACCGCCGCGCCGGATTCATAATCTTCCCCCAGAAGCAGCGTGTTCTGGATGAATGCGAAATGCAGCAGGGCTGCCAACAGGCCTGCTGCAAAGCCGGCGATCACACCGCCGGCCAACATACGAAATGTCATCTGAAGATCTTACGCGCGCTCAGTGGCAGGGAAAGCCGGTGGCGTGGCGCAGATCGTGGGCTGCGTCATGCATAACGGCCGATTGGGCGTAGCCCGTGGTAAAGATGATACCCGCGCCCAGAAGGGCGACAAACAGGATGCTTGCCAGTTTGGATTGGGATTGTGCGGCGCTTGTCGTGATTGCGTGCGACATGTTTTTCTTTCTCCGAGCCGTCACACCCGACGGCTATTAGGGTTTCAACGCACATGGCCGGTCTCCTGACTCGCGGCTTGTGACGCGGCTTTTCCCCTTCCCACCAGGACCGGAAGATCCCGGCAGTGGGCTATTGAAAAGCCGCTCACCGCTTACAGTCGCGGGGGCGGTCGAGGCATGGGGCGCCGCAAATTGGTCCGCCCTGACCCCGTTCCCGTTTCAGTCCCGACGCTTTGCGCCATGCGGGACACCACATCGTTCGAATATGCGTCGGGGTGCTGGTTTGCGTCAATGGCGAAAAGGGCCGCGATAGGTCCCGAAAACGACCTTATCCGGGAATGCGTGCGATTGCCTTGAGGCGCAGATCGCCCAAAACGCGGGCATCGGGGAAATCCCCGTCCGGCGATTGCGCATAGAGATCATGGAATCGCTGTAACAGGGGCAGATCGGCCTCGGTGATCTCACCGAACAGATAGGCGGTTTTGCCGGGCGAACGAAAGGCGACGGTCGAAGGCCGGGTGCAGCCCGACATGCATTCGATCGTCTGAATCCGTGCGGCGGGCAGGGCCTTTGCCAGCGTGGCGGCAAACCCGGCCTGCCCAAGCGCACAAGTCGTGCAGATCGTGACGCGCACCGCCTCAGCCATCGGCCAGAGGCCCATAAAGGATCAGCCCCGGTGCCGTGCTGTCGGACCCGGCGAGATGCCCGGCCAGATCGGTGATGGTGGTCCGGGTCAGGCGCTGATCCTCGGTCGAGACGGCCTCGGCCAGCAGTGCGGGCGTATCGGGGGGCAGCCCCGCCGCCACCAGCCGCGCCACCAGTCCGGCAAATGTGCGTTTGCCCATATAGACGACAGTGGTGGCCCCGGCATCGGCCAGCGCGCTGAGGTCCAGCCCCTCGGGCAGTTCGCCGGTCACGTCATGGCCGGTAACAAACTGCACCCGGCGCGCGGTCAACCGGCGCGTCAGCGGGATGCCGGCGGCGGCGGCGGCAGCCGAGGCTGAGGTGACGCCAGGGATGATCTCGAAGCTGATCCGCGCCGCGCGGAGCGCCACGACCTCCTCCTCCAACCGCCCGAAAATGCCACTATCGCCGGATTTCAACCGCACCACGCGTTGTCCGGTCTGCGCATATTCAACCAGCAGCTTGCTGACATGATCCTGCTTGGGCGAAGGCCGCCCGGCGCGTTTGCCGACCCCGATCAGATCGGCCCCGTCGCGGGCATGGGCCAGAATGGGCCCCGAAGACAGATCGTCGAACAGCACCGCATCGGCGCGGCCCAACCGGTCCACCGCCTTGAGCGTCAGAAGCTCAGGGTCGCCGGGACCGGAGGACACGAAGCTGACGAAGCCGGTCATGTCGCCTCCGCGATCATGTGGAAAAACGTGCCGCTGGCATGGCCGCGTTTCGATCCGGTCTCAACCACGAGATCACCATTGGCATCGCGCACCTCGGCCAGCGGGGCGTCGGGCTGCGCCACGATGGTGGAGTAGTGGAACTCATGGCCACGCAGGCGCGCGCCGGGGCCATGGCCGGGCATCGCCGCCGCCAACTTGGCCAGCCGGTAGCCCAGATGCATCTTGCGCTTGGCAAAAGAAGTGACGAGCCCCAAAAGCCCCGCCATCTCGTGGCGTGTGCCGGCCTTGTCGATCAGTGCCGCGCCCATCGCCATATAGCCCCCGCATTCGCCATGCACGGGGGCGGTCTCAGCGAATTTGCGCAAGCCGGTTTGGAAGGTCCGGGCAGCAGCCAGTTTTCCCGCATGCAGTTCCGGGTAGCCGCCCGGCAGCCAGCAGATATCGGCGCTTGGGTCGGGGGCCTCGTCGTTCAGGGGCGAAAACAGCATGATTTCGGCCCCGGCGGCGCGCCAGCCATCCAGTTGATGCGGGTAGACAAAGGAAAACGCCGCGTCGCGGGCCAGCGCGATGCGTCCGCCCGGCGGCGTGATGCGCGTGGGCGGGCCGGAAAGCCGCGTGGCCTCCGCCACCGCCAGCAGCCGGTCAAGATCGACATTTGCGGCCACGAAATCGCCAGCGGCTTGCAGAATCCGGGCCAGATCGGCCTGATCTTCGGCCTGCACCAGACCCAGATGGCGTTCGGGCATTTCAATCTCGGCGGACCGCGGCAGCGCCCCCAGAACCTCGATACCGACCTCGGCCATGCCATGGCGCAGCATGGCCTCGTGCCGGGGGGAGGCCACGCGGTTCAGCACCACACCGGCCAGATGCACATCCGGGCGCAGGGTCGCGAAACCTTTCGCCACCGCCGCTGCCGATTGCGCCTGTCCCGATGTGTCGAGCACCAGCACCACCGGCCAGCCTGCCATTGCCGCGATCACGGCGCTGGCCCCATTGCCGCATGCGCCGTCGCGGATGACCCCATCGAACAGCCCCATCGAGCCTTCGGCCAGGATCAGATCCGCGCCACCCGCGCCCGATATCAACCCCGCCAGCATGTCGCGCGACATGGCCCAGGTGTCGAGATTGACCGACGCCCGCCCCGATGCGGCGCGGTGAAAACCGGGGTCGATGTAATCGGGGCCGCTCT
>CAXBGQ010000023.1:0-17508 GCA_963975135.1 uncultured Nioella sp.
CGGTGATCGAGGGGATTTTCGAGGAATTCGGCGGCGGCCATAAGGTCGACAAGCTGTGGCCGCAGATCTCCTACAAGGATGCGGCGCGCTGGTATGGCACCGACAAGCCCGATCTGCGCAATCCGATCAAGATGCAGGATGTGTCGGAACATTTCCGCGGCTCGGGCTTCGCCATTTTTGCCAAGCTGTTGGAGCATGAAGGCACCGAGATCCGCGCCATCCCTGCCCATAGTGGCGGCAGCCGCAAATTCTGCGATCGGATGAACAAGTTCGCGCAGGAACAGGGCCTGCCGGGGATGGGCTATATCTTCTGGCGCGAGGGCGAAAACGGCACCGAGGCGGCGGGTCCGCTGGCAAAAAACATCGGCCCCGAACGCACCGAAGCCATCCGCCTGCAACTGGGTCTGGGCAAGGGCGATGCGGCGTTTTTCCTGGGTGGCAAGCCGTCTGTGTTCGAGGCGGTCGCGGGCCGGGCGCGTGTTGTCATCGGCGATGAACTGGGCCTGACCGAACAAAACCGGTTCGCCTTTGCCTGGATCGTCGACTTTCCGATGTACGAGGCCGATGACGAAACCGGGCGGATCGATTTCTCCCACAACCCGTTTTCGATGCCACAAGGTGGGATGGCCGCGTTGCAGGGCGATCCGTTGGAGGCGTTGGGCTATCAATATGATTTGGCATGCAATGGTTACGAGCTGGTCTCGGGTGCCATCCGGAACCACAAGCCCGAGATCATGTTCAAGGCCTTTGAACTGGCGGGCTATGGCGAGGAAGAGGTGCGCAAACGCTTTGGCGGTATGGTCAATGCCTTCACCTATGGCGCGCCGCCGCATGGCGGCTGTGCGGCGGGGATCGACCGGATCGTGATGCTGCTGGCCGATGAAGCCAATATCCGCGAGGTCATCCTTTTCCCGATGAACCAGCGCGCCGAGGATCTGATGATGGACGCGCCATCCGAGCCGGCGGCAGAGCAGCTGATGGAACTGGGCCTGCGCGTTATCCCGCAGGATTAGGGCGCGGGGCAAAAATCCTTTCGGAACGGGCGGCTCTGTCGCTAGGGTGGCGGCACCGCTGACCTGCCCGGATTTCGCCCCATGACCAGCCGCGCGACCCTTGCCCAGATCCGGTTCGGCACCGGGTTGCGCCCGGGCCGCCGCCTGCCTGCGCCCGAGACGCTGATGGAGCGTCTGACCGGCCCCGACCGCGTGGCGCGGACCTATCCCCTGGAGGATTTCGCAGCCCGTGCCGTGGCGGCGCAGACCTATCTGTCCGAGCTGCGCGCTTCGCGCGGGCTTGCGGACGGGGCCGAACGCCAGGCGGCTGCGCGCGCCCTTATGCGCAACGCCAAATCCCGCCAGCTTGCGATTTCGCTGGCGCGCGGTGTGGCGTCCGAGGATGGGTTGCGCGAAAGGCTGACCTGGTTCTGGGCCGATCATTTCACCACGGCGGGCCAGCGCGCGGTCATGCAGGGATCAATCACCGCCTATGTCGAGGAGGCCATCCGCCCGCATGTGGCGGGCCGGTTCGGCGACATGCTGGAGGCCGCGATCCTGCATCCGGTGATGATCCTCTATCTCGATCAGGAACGCTCGATCGGGCCAAATTCGCGCAACGGGCTGGCCAGCGGGCGAGGCCTGAACGAAAATCTGGCGCGTGAATTGCTGGAACTGCATACGCTGGGCGTCAATTCCGGCTATACACAGCGTGATGTGCGCCAGATGGCCGAGCTTTTGACCGGTGTCGGGCTGGAGCGCGGACGCGAGATGGTGTTTCGCCCCGGCAATGCTGAACCCGGCCCGGAAGAGGTTTTTGGCACCCCCTATGGCGGGGCCGATCCGGCATCGCTGACCGAAGTGCGCGCCGCCTTGCAAGATCTGGCGCTGCGCCCGGAAACGGCCCGGCATCTGAGCCGGAAGCTCGCCGATTATTTCCTGTCCGATGCGCCCGATCCGGGAGTGGTGGAGGCGATGACGGCGACCTATCTGCAATCGGGCGGCAATCTGGCGGCGGTGATGCAAGCGATGTTGGCGCATGGCGCGGCGTGGTCTCCGGGCCCCGGGCGGGTCAAACGGCCGTTTCATTTCGTGGTGTCGGCCCTGCGCGCGCTTGGCGTGGTGCCCGACCAGATTGCACAAGCCTCGCGTCAGGAAATTAACCAATGGGCCTATCTGCCAATGGTGGCGATGGGGCAACGCTGGCAAGGCGCGGTGGGCCCGGACGGGTTTTTCGACGACGATCCGGAATGGATTCATCCGCAGGCGTTGGCGGCGCGCGTTGGTTGGGCCATGGCGGTGCCGTCGCGGCTGCGCCGCCGGTTGCCGGACCCGCGCGAATTTGTCTCCGCCTGCCTGGGAGATGCGGCAAGCGAAACCCTGCAATGGGCCGCAGCGCGGGCCGAAACGCGCGCCGAAGGGGTCGGGATCATCCTGGCCTCGCCCGAATTCATGAGGAGCTGACATGGCTGCCATCACCCGCCGCGAGATGCTGCTGCGTTCGGCCGTTCTGGGCTGTTCGGCGGCAGCGAGCCCGCTTTTCACCCCGGTCGCGCTGGCCTCGGTGCCGGGCGAAAACCGGCTGGTGGTGATCATCCTGCGCGGCGCGATGGATGGGCTGGATGTGGTGCAGCCCTATGGCGATCCGGCCCTGGTCGCGGCCCGTCCCGGGTTCGAGATCGGCCCGGCCTCCGGGGCCCGCGATCTGGATGGCTTTTTTGCGCTGCATCGGGGGCTGGAGGATCTCTGGCCTCTCTGGCAGGCGGGCGAGTTGGGCTTTGCCCATGCCGTGTCCACCCCCTATCGCAACGCGCGCAGCCATTTCGACGGTCAGGATCTGCTGGAGGCAGGAACCCAAGGCGGTACCGAGGGTAGGGTGCATGAAGATGGCTGGTTGAACCGGTTTTTGCAGACTTTGCCGGGCATGTCGCGCGAAATCGCGCTGGCGGTGGGGCGGCAGGAGGCGTTGATCCTGCGCGGCTCGGCCCCGTCGGTGTCATGGTCGCCGGCCTCGCGGTTGTCGCTGTCGCCCGCGACCTCGGATCTTTTGGGGTTGGTTTACAGGGAGGATCCGCTGTTTCAGCCCGCATTCGCAGATGCGCGGTTTTACTCCGACCTGCTTTACGGCGAGTTTGGCGGCGCGGATGCCGACGGCATGATGCCGGATATGGCGGCCATGACCCGCGGCGTGGCGCGCGCCGGAAATGCATCCGCGATTGCCGATTTCGCCGCCGAACGTCTGCGCGCCGATGCACGCATCGCCAGTTTCTCGCTTGGTGGCTGGGATACGCATCGCGGCCAGAGCGGGTCTATCCGGCGCGCATTGGGCCATCTGTCGACGGCGATCTTGCGTCTGCGCGAGGGGCTTGGCCCCGAATGGGGCCGCACCACCGTTTTGGCGATGACCGAATTTGGCCGCACCTTGCGCGAAAATGGCAGCGGCGGCACCGATCACGGCACCGGGTCGGCGCTGGTGATGGCGGGCGGCGCGCTGAATGGCGGGCGGGTGTTCGGCAATTGGCCGGGGCTGGAGGAGGCCGCCCTCTTTGACCGGCGCGACCTGATGCCGACCCGTGATGTGCGCGCCTATGCGGCCTGGGCGATGGCGGGGCTTTTCGGAACCGACCGCGCGACGCTTGAGAGCCAGGTTTTTCCGGGGCTCGATCTGGGAGATGATCCGGGCGTGCTGCGCTGACCCCGTCGCGGAACAGATCCGTGCGTTGGAGGCGCGCATGTGAAAAATCAACTCAAATCAATTTGTAACGGTCGCGTTCAAGCTCAGCCTCAGAAGATTACGCATCCCAGCCAAGGGGGCCGGGCCGCGTGTGTCACCGCAGAGCCCTCAAACCGGGGCCATCCCCGCCATTTTCGAACTGAGTTGCGCCCTGAGCCGGGCGCGTTCGCCTTGCGCCAGTTTGCCCGGCAAGGCATGGGCCGTTTCCAGTAGCCGCG
Organism: uncultured Nioella sp.; assembly: GCA_963975135.1. Lineage (GTDB taxonomy): Bacteria > Pseudomonadota > Alphaproteobacteria > Rhodobacterales > Rhodobacteraceae > Alterinioella. The sequence goes on from CAXBGQ010000023.1 coordinate 3,945, forward strand.
TGTCATGGGCCGATCGCGCCAGCCCCAACAAGAAGCGGCGCAAATAGCCCATTGGCGGGGTGTCCTGATCAAGCAGCTCCAGCGCATGGGCCAGATCTTCGCGCAGCGCCAGCTGATCTGGCTCCAACACGGTCGAATCCAGTGGGCGCGGCCCATGCGGGCGCATATCCTGAGGCAAATGGCGCAGGATCTCGGTCTGGAAGCCCGCCAGCGTATCGACCGGTTTCGGCAGGAACCCGTCGGCCCCCGCCGCCAGCGCCGATTGCGCCGCCGCCTGACGTTCGGCCCCCGATGTGGCCAACAGCACCGGCACGCGCTGCGCGGACCGATCCATGTCGGAGATCAGGGACAGGCCCGAGCCATCGGGCAGGCCAAGATCCACGATCGCGACCGAGGGCTGATAGGTTTTCAGGTGGCGATGCGCCGAGGCCAGGCAATCGGCGCGTCGGATCCGCGCGCCCGAGCGCAGGCATAAAAGGCGCAACGCCTCGGATGCGAAACGGCTGTCTTCCACGGCCAGAATGGTCAGCCCCGCAAGGGGCCGTTGTGGTGTCGGTTTCGGGTGAAAAAACGGCAATTCCTGTTCCGGTTTGTTTGTGTCGGTGTCCATGTCCAAAAGCCCCCAAGGCGATTCTGCTTCCGATTAGACAGGCTTAAGGTTGACAGTTCGTAAACGGACCTGGCGCGGCGACGCGCCGCTTGCCAACTGTCCGGTTCACGGCGCATATGCGGGGCAGACAAATCGGAGGAGATGACAATGATCGGACGGCTGAACCATGTCGCCATCGCGGTTCCGGATCTGGAGGCCGCCAGCGCGCAATATCGCGACACGCTGGGCGCGCATGTGAACCCGGCCCAGGATGAACCCGATCATGGCGTCACGGTGGTGTTCATCGACCTGCCCAATACCAAGATCGAGCTTTTGCACCCTCTGGGCGAGGCCAGCCCGATAACGGGGTTTCTTGAAAAAAACCCGGCAGGCGGCATTCATCACATATGTTATGAGGTCGAGGATATTTTGGCGGCGCGTGATCGGCTGGTGGCGGCGGGCGCGCGGGTTCTGGGCGGTGGTGAGCCCAAGATCGGGGCGCATGGTAAGCCTGTGCTTTTCCTGCACCCCAAGGATTTCACCGGCACGCTTGTTGAACTGGAGCAGATCTGATGGCCCCTTTTTCCGCTTTCGTATTGTTTGCCGTGTTCTGGTTCATGACGCTTTTCATCATCCTGCCGCTGCGCCTGACCACGCAGGGAGAGGCCGGCACGACCGTCAAGGGCACTCTGGAATCGGCCCCCGAAAACCCGCAGCTCAAACGCAGATTCCTGCTGACCACGGTGGTGGCACTGGTGCTGTGGGGGATTGCCGTGGCGATCATCACCAGCGGCTGGATCACGATGGACGACGTCGATCTGTTCAGGCGCTTTGGCGGCCCGACGGGTTGAGTCGGTGAAAAAGATGCGTGAAGGTCGCGGCCCCCAGAATGGGGACCAAAAGGTTGATCACCGGGATCGTCAGCGGCACCACCATCAACACGCCTGCGGCAAAGATCTGCAACCGGTGGCGGCGGCGAAACGCTGAGGCACCAGTTGCATCCATCCGCCGCAGCGCCACCAGTTGCGCATATTCGCGCCCAAGCAGAAACCCGTTGACGCCCCAGAAAAGGAACGGGGCAAGCGGGGCAAAAAAGATATAGACGATCAGCGCCAGCAGGTTCACGGCAATCAGAACCGCCATGAATTTCAGCCCGTCGGCCATTCCTTCGAGAATCCCTACGTTTCTCGCGGGCGGCAAGTTTGGATAATGCTGGTCCTCGACCGCCCCTGCGATCCGGTCAAGGAAAATGCCGGTAAAGGCCGAGGCCACCGGGATCATCAAGAACGCCGAGGCCACCAGCACCACCGGAATGGCCGCCCATCCGATGGCGGTCGAAATGCCGCCGATTTCGCCGATCCAGGGCAGGGTCAGAGTCTCGGGGATGACCCAGCCGACAAAAAGCGCAAAGAGCCAGTAGATGCCCACGAGCAGGGCAATGGTCAGCGCAAGCCCGGTCAACAAAACCGAGGTAAAGCGCGGGTCGGGCAATTGTCGCAGCGCGCGCAGGAAATCCTCAAGGATCATTCCGACACCCAGGTGCTGATGCGCGACAAGTCCGGGCGCGGGCGCTCGGGCGGAATGGCCCCTTCGCGACCGAGATGGATAAAACCGGCAACGAATTCATGCGGTGCCAGATCCAGACCACGGGTCAGAAACCCCCGGTCCGTCGCCATCCAGCCGCTCAGCCAATTGGCACCCCACCCGGAGGCAAGGCCGGCATTCACGAGCGCCAGGCACACCGCCCCCGCAGACAGAACCTGTTCCACTTCCGGCACTTTTTCCGACGCCACAGGTGCCGCGATCACGGCGACCACCAGATGCGCATCGGCAAAGCTACGGCGCGATTTCTCAACCTTCTCAGGCTCCATTCCGGCCTCCGCCCCACGCGTGGCGGTCAGATCGGCCAACCGCAAGCAAGCGGCACGCTCCAGCACAATGAACCGCCAGGGTTCCAGCTTGCCATGATCCGGGCTGCGCGCTGCTGCCTGCAAAAGCATTTCGACCGTGTCCCTGTCGGGGACCGGCAATCCTAGCGTTTTTGCCGGACGGGATCGACGGCTCAAAAGAAACGCAACCACATCGTGACGTGGCTTCAAGGCTGCAATCTCGGTCATGTCATGCTTTCGTTCAGGTTTCATGCCCTCATGTTGGCGGAGACATCGCGCAGTTCAACCCTTCACTCCGCCTGACAGGCTTTTCGGGGGGGTTTTGTCCCCCCCCCCGATGGCGGCCTCCCCCAGAGTATATTCACAAAGAAGAAACGGATTTTAGACAAAATTTCTTCATCTTGGCGGAAATACCTCGGGGAGCGCGAGGGGCTGGCCCCTCGCATGGATCGGATTGCGAAGCAATTCGACCCGACCCCAAGGGGAAAGCTACGACGCCTTTTTCTTGCGCGCCGGTTTCTTCTTGCCGCCTTTGGCCGCGCGCTCGGCAATCAGTTGCACGGCCATATCCATGGTGACGTCGGCAGGCTCTGTGCCCTTGGGAATGGTGGCATTGATCTTATCCCACTTCACGTAAGCCCCGTAGCGGCCCTCCATCACATTGACCGGCCCGCCGCTTTCGGGGTGCTCACCAAGCTCCTTGAGTGGTGCCACCGCGGATCTGCCACCACGTTTGGCGGATTTTTCGGCGATCAGTTCCACCGCACGGTTCATTCCGATGGTAAAAACCTCGTCGACCTCCGGCAGATTGGCGTAGATCCGGCCATGTTTCACGAATGGACCATAGCGCCCGATGCCGGCCTCGACCGGTTCGCCGTCTTCTGGATGTACCCCGATCTGGCGCGGCAGTGACAGCAGCGTCAGCGCCTTTTCCAGGTCCATCGCTTCCGCGCTCCAGCCCTTGGGCAGCGAGGCGCGCGGGGGCTTCTTGTTATCTTCTGTGGCATCGCCACGCTGCACATAGGGCCCGAACCGACCCGAGCGCAGCGTGATGACATCCTCACCATCCTCACCCAGAACCTTGTCGCCGGCCTGGGTTTCATTTGCACCGCCGATGGGTCGCGTATAGCGGCATTCGGGGTAATTGCCGCAACCGACGAATCCGCCGGTTTTCGAGGTTTTCAGATGCAGCTTGCCGGTGCCGCAAAGCGGGCAGATGCGCGGATCGGACCCATCTTCGCGCGGCGGGTAGAGCTGCGGGGCAAGGGCCGCATCAAGCTTATCCAGCACTTCCGTGATCCGCAGCTCCGATGTTTCCGAAATCGCGACGGAAAAATCGCGCCAGAACTGGGCCAGGACCTCTTTGTAGTCGCGCTGCCCGGCGGAAACGTCGTCAAGTTCTTCCTCCAGATCGGCGGTGAATTCATAGCCGACATATTTGCGGAAGAAATTCAGCAGAAAGATCGTGACGATGCGGCCCTTATCCTCGGGGATCAGCCGGTTCTTGTCCTTGGTCACGTATTCACGATCCTGAATCGTGGTCACGATCGAGGCATAGGTCGAGGGGCGCCCGATGCCCAGTTCTTCCATCTTCTTGACCAGCGTGGCCTCGGTATAGCGCGGTGGCGGCTGCGTGTGGTGCTGCTGGCCCAGAACCGCCCCGTTATCGGACAGAACCGCGCCGCCATTGCTGCGCATCGGTGCCGGGGTGGCCTCGATCACCTCGCCACCATCCTTTGCCGCCTTGGCAAATTCGGCGTCCATCGCGGCGGCCACGGGGGTCACGGTCTCGCCTTGCATGATCTGCGGCAGGCGGCGGTCGTCCTCCTTGCCCGCATCATCGTCGCGGCCTTCCTCATAGACCGCCATGAACCCGTCAAACAGCACAACCTGGCCGGTGGCGCGCAGCACGACCTGATCATCGGCGCTGGCGATATCGACGGTGGTCCGCTCCATCCGGGCGGCAGCCATCTGGCTGGCGATGGTGCGTTTCCAGATCAGCTCATAGAGCTTGCGCTGATCGGGTTCCGAGACCTTCAGGCTGGCCGGATCCTTGGCCATATCCGTGGGCCGGATACATTCATGCGCTTCCTGCGCGTTCTTGGCCTTGTTCTTGTAAACACGCGGGGCGTCGGGCCGGTATTCTGCGCCGTAGCGGTCGGCGATCACATCGCGCGCGGCGGTAATGGCCTCGGGGGCCATGTCGATACCGTCGGTGCGCATATAGGTAATGTGCCCGGCCTCATAGAGGCGCTGTGCCGTTGACATCGTCTGTCGCGCGCCGAAACCGAACTTGCGGCTGGCCTCCTGTTGCAGGGTCGAGGTCATGAAGGGCGCGGAGGGGTTGCGGCTGGCGGGTTTGGCCTCCACCGAGTGCACGCTCAACGCGCGGCTGCTGACGGCGTGCACGGCGAGGCCTGCCGCCGCTTCGGTCGCCAGATCGTAGCGATCCAGCTTTTTGCCACCCAGATTGGTCAGCCGCGCCTCGAAACTTTGCCCGCGCGGCGTTTCCAGAACCGCGCGCACCGACCAGTATTCGCGCGGGTTGAAGGCCTCGATTTCCATCTCGCGCTCGACGATCAGGCGCAGGCAGACCGATTGCACCCGGCCCGCCGATTTCGCGCCCGGCAGCTTGCGCCATAGAACGGGGCTGAGGTTGAAACCAACCAGATAATCCAGCGCGCGGCGGGCCAGATAGGCTTCGACCAGCGGCGCGTCGACCTGGCGCGGGTTCTTCATCGCCTCGGTCACGGCGGATTTGGTGATGGCGTTGAACACGACGCGGCTGACGGGCGTGTCTTTCTTGATCGCCTTGCGTTTGCGCAGCGCTTCCTCAAGGTGCCAGCTGATCGCCTCACCCTCGCGGTCGGGGTCGGTTGCGAGGATCAGATTATTGTCATCCTTGAGCGCGTCGGCGATGGCCTTCACATGTTTGCGACTGTCGGTTCCCACCTCCCACAGCATCTCGAATCCGTTCTCGGTATCGACCGACCCATCCTTGGGCGGCAGGTCACGGACATGGCCATATGAGGCCAGCACGGTAAAGTCCGGTCCAAGATATTTGTTTATTGTCTTGGCTTTAGCAGGTGATTCGACGACGACAACGGGCATTCGGGCACTTTCAAAATTCAGCCTTCTGGTGGCGGGCGAACATGTGGTGCGCATATATGGCTTGTCAATGCGTCATCGGAAACGGGCAGGGAGCAGGCGGGAAACCTGCCCAAAGATCCGCCCGATTGGCGTCTGGACCCAGGTTGGGCAGGTGTCGATGTGGCGAGGAGGCCGGGGCCGAGGAGCCGCCTTGCCTCGCGCACCGCAGCGCGCGAGCGGATATCAGGGGGGGTGCCAAATCTACCGCGACACCCTGCGGTTTGGGCTTGGGCCATCCCCCATCGAGATCAGCCCGCCGGGCTGGCGGGTGATCTGGCCTTCAAGCTCCAGCGTCGTCAGCATTGGCGCGGCCTCACCGTTTGAGACGCCAAGGTCGCGCAGAAGTTGATCCTCGGCCACCGGCGCGGGCCCAAGCTGTGCCAGGATCCGGGAATGCAGCGCGGCGCGGTCGCGCCAGGGGGTTTGGGGTTGCGGCGGTGGCAGGGCAGGAGCCTCCAGCGAAAGTTCAGGTTGGCGCGGCGGCAATGCCGGGCCAAGCGCCTCGATCACATCGTCGGCACACCGAACCAGCGTGGCCCCGTCGCGCAGCAACAGGTTGCAGCCCGAGGCCCGGGTATCCATCGGATGGCCCGGCACCGCCAGCACCTCGCGGCCCTGATCCAGCGCGTTGCGGGCGGTGATCAGGCTGCCGGAACGCGCTGCCGCCTCGACCACCACAACGGCGCGGGCCAGGCCCGAGACGATGCGGTTGCGGCGCGGGAAATGGCGCGCTTGCGGTTCCAGTCCAAAGGGCTGTTCCGACAGCCGCAGCCCATGTTTGGCCATGTCATGCGCCAGATCGGTGTTTTCAGCCGGGTACATGATGTCGAGCCCCCCCGCCTGCACCCCGATCGTGCCGCCCTGCATCGCGAATTTATGCGCCAGTGCGTCGATGCCGCGCGCCAGTCCCGACACGATGACGAACCCGGCCTTTGACAGATCGGTGGCCAGCCGCGTCGCCATGCGTGCGCCAAGCGACGACGCGTTGCGCGTGCCGACCATGGCAATGACGGGCCGCGCCATGAGGCCGGTATCGCCCAGGGCCCACAGCACGGGCGGCGCGTCGGGCAGATCCAACAGCGCGGCGGGATAGGCCGGATCGCCCATGCTCAACATCCGTGCGCCGCAGCGTTTGGCAGCCCTGATTTCGGCCAGCGCCACGCCTTCGGGGCAGGCGGTGTAGCTGTCGACGCCCGCCGCGCGGGCGACATCGGGCAAAGCTGCCAGCGCGGACCCGGCATCCCCATGTTCGGCCATCAGGCGGCGATAGGTGGCAGGTCCGACCCGGCGTGACCGGATCAGCCTGAGCCGCGCCAGCCGTTCGGCGCTGTCATCCGCCGGTTGCGCGGCATAAGAGGCCGCCGCCTCATAAAACCCCTGATCATTCTCATCATACATGCGGGCGACGCTATCGGGTAACTGGTTAACAGCTTGTTTACAGGCCGGTGTAATCCTGCCGTCACCCGATGCCGCGACATCGGGCCACAATCCGGCTCACGCCGCCGAGCCCCCCACCGTCAGCCCACCAATCAGCAATGTCGGCTGGCCGACGCCCACCGGAACCCATTGGCCTGCCTTGCCGCAGGTGCCCATGCCGGGGTCCAGCGCCATGTCATTGCCGATGGCGCGGATCTGTTTCAGCGCCGTGGCCCCGTCGCCGATCAGCGTGGCCCCCTTGACCGGAGCGCCGACCTTGCCGTTTTCGACACGGTAGGCCTCGGTGCAGGAAAACACGAATTTGCCATTGGTGATATCAACCTGCCCGCCGCCGAACCCCACCGCATAGATGCCATCCTTGAGGCTGGCGACAATATCACCGGGGTCGGTATCGCCGCCCAGCATATAGGTGTTGGTCATGCGCGGCATCGGGGCGTGGGCGTGGCTTTCGCGGCGGCCATTTCCGGTGGGCGCAACACCCATCAGCCGGGCGTTCTGGCGGTCCTGCATGAAGCCCACCAGCACGCCATCCTCGATCAGCGTGGTTTTGGAGGTCGGCGTGCCTTCGTCATCGACGCTCAGCGATCCGCGCCGGTCGGGGATGGTGCCGTCATCCAGCACTGTGACGCCTCTGGACGCCACCTGTTGGCCCATCAGCCCGGCAAAGGCGCTGCTTTTCTTGCGGTTGAAATCGCCTTCCAATCCGTGGCCCACCGCCTCGTGCAGCAAGATGCCCGGCCAGCCCGGGCCAAGCGCCACATCCATGACGCCCGCGGGGGCCGCGACCGCGCCCAGATTGACCACGGCGATGCGCAGCGCCTCTTGCGCTAAGGCGTGCCAGTTTTCCATCTCCAGCCAGCCGCCCAGACCGACGCGGCCGCCGCCGCCGGCCGAACCGGATTCGCGGCGGCCGTTTTCCTCGACAATGACCGAGACATTGGCCCGCACCATGGGCCGCGCATCACGCACATGCACCCCGTCGGGGCGCAGGATCTCGACCTCCTGATGCGACGCGGCAAGGCTGGCGGAAACCTGCACCACGCGGCGGTCCATGGCGCGGGCAAAGGCGTCGATCTCACGCAGCACATCCAGCTTCGCGGCAAAGCCCGCATCGGCCATCGGGTCGGCATCGGTGTAGAGCCTGTGATTCGTCGCCGCCGGCCCCGCCGCCCAGATGCCGCCGCCATCGGCCACCGCCAGACGCGCGGTTTCAGCGGCCCGTTTCAACGCCGCCTCGGATATCTCGGTGGCATGGGCATAGCCCGCGACCTCTCCGCGCACCGCGCGCAGGCCAAACCCTTCGGAAGCGTCATAGCTGGCGGTTTTCACCCGGCCATCGTCAAACAGCAGCATTTCGCCGCGTTTGCGCTCCAGAAACAGCTCACCATCATCGGCACCATTGGTGGCGGCGCGCAGGATACCAAGCGCGGCGTCGGGATCCAACTGGGTCTGGAAAGGGCGGAAAGCAGAGGATTGGGGCATCGAGGCGGGCCTTTTTGGGGGGCTCAAATGATCCAGATCAAAAAATCCGGGGGTGAGACATTTTTTACCACTGTCTTGTCATAGACCCCTCTATATGGTTCATCACGACAGACACGCAACGGGGGCCGGTTGTGCCGAAAGGGCGTTCCCGCCAAGGACAGGACGAAAACGAATGCATCTTTTGACCAAAGTGAACGGCCTTGTGGCCAGTATGACCGCCACATTTGCAGGCGGTGCCGCCTTTGCGCAGGCCGCCACCGATACCCTGCCGATTATCGGGGCCCCGGAACCGGGCGGCGTCACGCTGCAACCGGCGGCGACCGGCCTGGCCGAGCAGGTCGTGTTTCTGGATAACTTTCTGCTTTGGATCATCGGCTTCATTTCGCTTTTCGTGCTGGGGCTGCTGGTCTGGGTCATCCTGCGTCACAATGCGCGCGCCAATCCGACGCCCGCCAAGTTCAGCCACCACACCCCGATCGAGATTACCTGGACGCTGGTGCCGCTGGCCATTCTGGTTTTCATCGGAGCCTTCAGCCTGCCGGTTCTGTTCAACCAGCAGGAGATCCCGGAGGCCGACGTGGTGATCAAGGCGACGGGCAACCAGTGGAACTGGAGCTATGAATACCCCGGCGAGGACATCGAATTCAGCAGCTTCATGCTGCAGCGCGACGAGCTTGAGGAATATGGCTACAGCCAGGACGAATACCTGCTGGCCACCGATACCGCCGTGGTGGTGCCCACAGGGCAGAATATCGTGGTGCAGGTCACTGCGTCGGATGTCATTCACGCCTGGGCCATTCCGGCATTCGGCGTCAAGCAGGATGGCGTTCCCGGTCGTCTGGCGGAACTGTGGTTCAATGTGACCCCCGGCATGGAAGGCATCTATTTCGGCCAATGCTCCGAGCTTTGCGGGCTGAATCACGCGTTCATGCCGATCACGGTCATGGCGGTGACACCGGATGAATACGAGGCATGGCTGGCCTCGGGCGGCACCGATTTCGCGTCGCTGATGGATGGCTCGATCAACCGGGTTGAACTGGCCGCCGTCGAATAGACCGACCCTTTGCCGCAGCCGGACCCGTTTTCGGCCGCGGCGCGCAATTTCCCCCAGCTGGATATCCCGTAGATGAGCGATTTCGCCGCAAATACCCAGACCCAGGAGGCGCAGTTCGGCGACTATGTCGCGCTGCTGAAACCCCGGGTCATGTCGCTGGTGGTGTTCACGGCGCTGGTGGGGCTTTTGGTGGCCCCGGTCGGCGTGCCGCCGGTGGTGGGGATCGCCGCGATCCTGTTCATCGCCCTTGGTGGCGGCGCGTCGGGTGCGCTGAACATGTGGTATGACGCCGATATTGACCGGGTGATGAAGCGCACGCGGAGCCGACCCATTCCAGCAGGGAAAGTGACCCCGGGCGAGGCGTTGAGCCTTGGGCTCTGGCTGTCGGGGTTTTCGGTCGTGATGCTGGGGCTGGCCGCCAATTTGTTTGCGGCCGCGTTCCTGGCCTTCACCATCTTTTTCTACGTCGTCATCTACACGATGTGGCTGAAACGCTGGACGCCGCAGAACATCGTTATCGGCGGGGCCGCGGGGGCGTTTCCGCCGATGATCGGCTGGGCCGTAGCAACCGGCGGCGTATCCATCGAATCGATCCTGATGTTTGGCCTGATCTTTGTCTGGACGCCGCCGCATTTCTGGGCCCTGGCTCTGTTCATGAACTCGGATTACGACAAGGCCGCCGTGCCGATGTTGACGGTTACGCATGGCCGCCCCCATACCCGCCGGATGATCCTGGTCTATACACTGGCGCTTGTTCCGCTGGCCTTGGGCCTGGGCCTGACCTCAATTGGCGGGCCGGTTTACCTGGCGGTATCTGCGGTCCTGAACCTGGCCTTCCTGCGCGGCGCGTGGACGATATGGAAGCGTGATGAAGACGCCGCCGCCGCCGATCACTACGCAGTCGAGAAAAAGGTCTTTCGCCTCTCGCTGCTCTATCTCTTTTTGCATTTTGGTGCGCTTTTGGCCGAGGCTGGCCTGCGGCAGCTGAATATGGGAGGCTGGTAACATGCCTATTACCGAAACACATGAGATCCACCACCGCCGCCTCGGTCGCAATCTGGGCGTCGCCCTGTGCCTTGCGGGATTTGTCGGGCTGAGCTTTTTCCTGACCATCTCGAAGCTCAGAAACGGCGGCACCATCGAAGGCTTTGACTATGTGCCGCAACCCGAGTTCACGGTTGGAGAGGGCACCGAATGACCACGACCGCCCCAAGCCACGCAAGGATTGTGTGGCCCCTTTTGGGCGTTGTGACCTTTATGGGGGCCTTGGCGTTTGCCTCGGTGCCGCTTTATAATCTGTTCTGCCGTATCACAGGCTTTGGCGGCACCACAAATGTGGCTGACGCAGGCAGCGACGTGATTCTGGATCAGACCATTTTGATCCGGTTCGATGCCTCATTGGCCAGCGATATGGAATGGGAGTTTGAGGCTCCCGACGAGCCGATGGAGATCCGCATCGGCGAGACCGGAATGGCCTTTTACACCGCGACCAACCCCACCGACCGGACCATTGCAGGCACCGCGAGCTATAATGTGACGCCCTATTTGGCTGGGCCCTATTTTTCCAAGATCGCCTGTTTCTGTTTCACCGAACAAATCCTTGAACCCGGCGAATCCGTCGAGATGCCGGTTACCTTCTTTGTCGACCCCGCGATCGTGGAGGACGCGCAGGCCGGCCTGATACCCGCCATCACCTTGTCCTATACGTTTTACGAAATGGACCTGCCAGAAGATGAATTCGCCGCGCTTGACGCTGCCCCAGATTGACCACCAAAGGACCGCAAAAAATGGCCCATGCAAAAAACCATGATTATCACATCCTGCCGCCCTCGGTGTTCCCGTTCTACGGGGCCATCTCGGCCTTTTTGATGCTGTTCGGGGCGGTTGCCTGGATCAGCGGCGGCTTTACGACATTCTTTGGCGCGCTCGATTTGCCGGGCGGGCCCTGGCTGTTTCTGATCGGCTTTGTCGGCGTCCTTTATGTGATGTTCGGCTGGTGGAAGGATGTGGTTGCCGAGGGCAATAGCGGTGTCGATCACACGCCAGTGGTGCGTATCGGTCTGCGTTATGGGTTCATCCTGTTTATCCTGTCCGAGATCATGTTTTTCGTGGCCTGGTTCTGGGCCTTCTTCAAGCAAGCGCTTTATTCGATGGATACCTTCCCGGGCAGCGAATATGTGCCACCCGAGATCTATGCCGTGAACGCCTTTGAACTGCCGCTGATCAACACGCTGGTGCTGCTGTTGTCAGGCTGCGCGGTGACCTGGGCGCATCATGCGCTGGTGCATGAAAACAACCGCCGCGACCTGATCGCCGGGCTGAGCATCGGCATCGTGCTGGGTGTTCTGTTCACCGGGTTGCAGGCCTATGAATACTGGGAATTGCTGACCTATGAAGGTTGGTCCTTCGGTGGCGACATCTTCTTTGGTGCCTTCTTCATGGCGACCGGGTTTCACGGGGCGCATGTGATCATCGGCACGATTTTCCTGTCCGTGTGCCTGTTCCGTGCCACGCGTGGCGATTTCACCCCCGAACAGCATGCCGGTTTCGAGGCGGCGGCCTGGTATTGGCACTTTGTCGATGTCGTCTGGCTGTTCCTGTTCTTCGCGGTTTATATCTGGGGGCAATAGCGCCTGATAGGTTTGGTCCGGCCCCGGGGTGATGGGGTCGGATTGAGTATTTGGACAAAGAAGAAGCCAATGGGTGCAATCCGTCCGCCGTTTCATGTGTCGCCCCGTGATGGGGCGGGGCGCGCACGTAAACCTTAGTTTCAGGTGAAGGGCGGTCGCGCCCTTTGCCGGTTTTCGGGGCCGGTTTGGCCGATCCGCGCAGCACCATGGTTTCCTTCGATGCGGGCGTCGCGCCGGGCTTGCCCTTTTTCTGCCAGGGATATGAGATGTTAAGACGGATGATCGCGCCGGTTTTATTCGGGCTTTTGGGTACGGGTATTCTGCTGTCGCTTGGGGTTTGGCAGGTGCAGCGCATGGCCTGGAAGGCAAACGCGATTGCCGCGATCGACGCGCGTATTCTGGACGATCCGGTGGCCCTGCCCGACATGCCGAGCGAGGCGCGCGATCAGTATCTGCCGGTGGTCATATCGGGCCAGGTTCTGCCGGGTGAGATCGTGATCCTGGCCTCGCTCAGGCAGGCGGGGCCGGTCTATCGCATCATCCGGGTCTTTGAGACGGAAGCCGGGCGGCGGGTCATGGTCGATCTGGGGTTCGTTCATCCCGACGCGTTGGACCGCGACCGGCCGGGGGCGGCGGTGCAGATCACCGGCAATCTGCACTGGCCCGATGAAATCGACGGCTTTACCCCGGCACCCGATCTTGATGCCGGGCTTTGGTTTGGCCGCGATATCGCGGCGATGGCCGCGACCCTGGACACCGAGCCGGTGTTGGTCGTGGCGCGCGAGGTCCCCGAGGCCTTGCCCTGGGTCACGGTCTTTCCGGTCGATAGTGCGAATATTCCGAACGACCATCTGGGCTATGCCGTGACGTGGTTTTTGCTGGCGATTGCATGGTTGGGGATGACAGGGTTTCTTTTGTTGCGTATCAGCAAGCGACCGACCTGAAGGCACATCCGCAATGCGCTATATCTCGACAAGGGGGCGCGCCCCCGATCTCAGTTTTGAAGAGGCCATGCTGACCGGGCTGGCACCCGATGGCGGGCTTTACGTGCCGGCAGAGATCCCGGTGATGTCGACGGGTGATATCGCGGCGCTGGCGGGGCTCAGCTATGAGGAGGCCGCGTTCCGCATCATGCGGCCCTTTATCGGCGATGCCTTCACCGATGCCGAATTTGGCGACATCATCGCGCGCGCCTATGCCGGGTTCGGCCATGCCGCCCGCGCGCCTCTGGTGCAACTGGCCCCAAATCATTTCCTGCTGGAGCTCTTTCACGGGCCGACGCTGGCCTTCAAGGATTTCGCGATGCAGCTGATCGGTCAGCTGTTCCAGGCCT